>JBCBHT010000454.1:0-4205 GCA_038525335.1 Cyanobacteria bacterium J06621_15
CTGAGTAAGCATCACGTCCGGTTTTAAAATTATCACTGCCTTCAAACGCTGACCGAATACCTCATCCGGAATACCAACAACCGCAACAGAGTCTATCTCGGGATGCTGTATAAGTATATTTTCTAGTTCGATTGGGTAAACATTTTCACCGCCAGAAACGACCATATCATCTACTCTACCGCAAAGAAAAATGTCACCTTCCGCATCTTGATAGGCTAAATCACCCGTTTCGACCCAGCTTTGTTTGCTAGTAGACCAAGCGCTGCGAATTAATAGCTGTCCAATGTTACCACTGCTATTTCCCTCAAGCGCATTATTTGCAACTAATGTACGTACACCCCACACTGGCTGACCAATCGATGCAGGTTTTGCTCTCAGAAGTTCTGGTGTTCCCAGGATGCAAAACCCAGCTTCCGAGGTGCCATACAAATTGAATAAAACGAGTCCCAATTGTTCTAACGTAGCGGTAGCAAGTGATTGGCTCAAAGCCGCTCCTCCACATAGAATACGCTGCAAAGACGATAAAGAACTTGGTTTCTGCTTGAGCATTCGCTGTAACATCAAAGGTACAAGCGTTACTACTTCAATTTTTTGTTTGGAAATCAAATTACAGGCTTGCACTGCATCGAAACGTTCGGTAACGTAGAGTTCAGCCCCGAGCAGAATTCCTATGAGCAAAGCAGCTAAACCAAAACCGTGGTAGATAGGTGTAGCGATGTAAACCGAACGATAGCTATCCAACTGCACCTGATTGAGCAGAGCAATAAAAGGTGGTAAAAAATTAAAGATTGAAGGTTTGCGACTTGCGGGTTTCGGTTGTCCGGTGGTTCCCCCTGTCATGACTACCAAGCTGCCAGTTTTGAGGGTTTTTAACTTGTTTGCGGGTCTTGGCTTAGCAGCTAGCTGGTCAATGTTGGCAGCAGTCGGGTGATAAGCTGGGATAGCGCTACGTTTTTCTTGGGCATCTTGAAGCCATTGGGGAATAGGTATATTATCTTGATGGTCATAGATGTAAAAATCAATCTTCAGACGTTCCATCAATGATTCAATTTGTGAAGCGCTCATTTCTGGGTTGAACAAAAAGGTATTTACACCCAATCGCGATACAGCGAAAATGGATTTAATGGTAGCCGAATGATTGCGGCAAGCAATTGCAACGTTTTGGTGTTGCTGTACATCGTATTCTAGCTGTAATGCTGCTGCTAGAGATTCACAATGCTCCCATAATTGGGAATAACTAAGTTTAGATTGGTCGTCAATTACCGCAGTACGTTGGGGATGTAATTTGGCTGCGATGCGTAAAAGCGACATCAAGTTAATCCCTGTTGTCAATACTGCTTCGAGCAGACGGAATAAACCGGTGGGGGTTAATAAACGAGTACGATACAGTTTACCGATAAGCTTCAACATAATGTCCTAAAAATATCTTATAATCTTCGTTTCAAGTAATAAATCCACACCATCGACCAAACCCAACCACCTAGGAAAGAAGCTAATTGTGCCAATGGGAGCCACCAAGGAGCATAAACACGCTGACGCTTAAGAATGGCTTTACAGATTAGTTGAGCAACTTCAGTCGGTTGCATCGCGGGTACATTTTTATAAGCCTTGGTTGGCTCAATCATGCGGGTTCTGACCAGAGGAAGATATATTGATGTGGTGCTAAGACCGCGAGCGTTTAATTCTGGGGAAACGCAGCGAAACCATTGGTCAAAAGCTGTTTTGGATGCTTGGTAAGCCGACCATTGTGGTGCTGGAAGTAAAAGTACGTTTATCGCTGAGATGTTAATTACCTGTCCGCGACGTGCTACTAAAGTGGGAATTAGCCCGAGCATTAGCTGTACTGGCGCAAAATAATTTAGATTCATAGTACGTGTAAAATCATGAGGTCGTTCCAGGGAATCAAAAATAGAACGTCGAATAGACTTTCCCGCATTACTCACGAAAATATCAATACCAGAAGGTAATTTTTGCAAGGTATCTAGTAAAGCTTGAACTTCTGCTTTATTTCTCAAATCGCAGGGGAAAATATCAGCATATCCTCCTTTAGCTTCTACTCGTTTTTTTACATCCCTAAGCTTGGCTTCAGTACGTGCTACCAGCAGCAAATTGGCTTTTGTTTCTGCCAAAATTTCTGCCAAACACTCACCAATACCATAACTAGCACCAGTAATCAGCACAGTTTTACCAGCTAAACGAGAGTGAAGTTGAGCGCGATTAAAATGCACCCAGGGGAAGAATAAAAGTTTCATTTAGATGTCTGACATCTTATTACATCCAAGTATTTAATTGTACATATAAAGTTTGAATAATACAGATAGATTAATTCTGGTGTTTGGTAAATTCCGTAAATCCAATGTCCAAAATAGCTGATTTACAGTGAAAATAGTTTTATCTTTAAGTTATATGGTTCTTCAGCACATAGTATGCTAAAGATATAAATAGAAAATTTTAAGCCTTTACTGTGCTTTACAAATTAGCTTTGTCAATAGGTTCTAATAATAAATATTAATCAGTTTTAATAAACACTATTTTTTGTTCCCTATTTCCTTTTTTATTATTTTCATAATATCCCTTTGTACGGATGAGCCAGCTTAATATTAATAGTGATAACTAAAAATATAGGATTATGACCTTACCAAACACTCTTGATAAACCCGTTTTTTTACAAAAACTACAGTGGGTATTTGACCCTGTAGGATATATGGAAGATGCAGTCAAGAAACATCGCGATATGTTTACTGCTGAAGTTGTTGGTTTTGGTAACAACCTGATATTTATAAATCAGCCGGAAGCAATTCAAGAAATTTTAACTAGTGATAGAAAGAAGTTTATTTCTCCTGGTGGAATGAATCAAATTTTGCAGCCTTTGATAGGTGACTATTCAGTTATTATGCTCGACGGAGAGCGTCATAAGCGAAGACGACAATTGTTGATTCCTCCTTTTCACGGAGAAAGAATGCGAGCTTATGGACAACTGATTTGCGATATTGCGGAAAAAGTTTTTCAAACATTACCCATAAATCAAACTTTTGCAACTCGTTCGGTAATGCAAGAAATCTCGATGCAGGTTATTTTACAAGCTGTTTTCGGCTTGCATGAAGGGGAGCGCTATCAAAAAATCAAAGAATTAATGGCTTATTTGTCAGATACATTTAGTTCCCCATTTTCTTCGAGCTTTCTGTTTTTTGATTTTTTACAAAAAGACTTAGGTGCTTGGAGTCCTTGGGGAAAATTTGTCCGAAAACGTGCGAAAGTTGATGAATTAATATACGCAGAAATTGCAGAGCGTCGCACAAAATCAGAATCTGATGGTGTTGATATTCTTTCATTATTAATGGAAGCACGGTATGAAGATGGAAGCGCAATGAGCGATAAGGAATTGCGTGACGAATTAATGACTTTATTGTTTGCAGGACATGAAACAACCGCTACTGCAATGGCTTGGTCATTATATTGGATTAATCGTACACCAGGAGTTAAAGAAAAGCTGTTAGAAGAGCTTGATACAGTAGATGATTTTTCTGACTTGATGGGTATTTCGCGCTTGCCATATCTAAGTGCAGTCTGCAACGAAACTTTGCGAATTACTCCAGTTGCAATGTTAACTTTCGCTAGGGAAGTTCAAGAACCTGTTGAAATATTAGAGCATAAATTTGATATTGGACAAGTGCTTTTTGGCTGTATTTATCTTTTACATCAACGGGAAGATTTGTATCCACAACCGAAGCAATTTAAACCAGAAAGATTTTTAGAAAGACAGTTTTCACCCTACGAATTTATGCCATTTGGTGGAGGAGTACGTCGCTGTATTGGTGATGCATTAGCGACGTTTGAAATGAAACTAGTGTTAGCAACAATTATGTCACGCTATGAGTTTGAATTAGCAGATAATAAACCAGAAATACCCCGTCGTCGAGGGGTGACTCTTGCACCTGCGAATGGGGTGAAAATGAAGATTGTTGGGTGAGGGGAGGAGTTTAAATTAATTGAGAAGTATGTAGGTTGGGTTAACAGCGCACGAATTACTTTTATGATTAACGAAGAGTAAAAATGCGCTGTAACCCAACATCGGTATTTTTATTAGATTGGATTATGGTTTATAAAGATAATTTTTTCGTTTTATAGTTGGTGTTGGGTTATGTCCTTCGGACACGCTTCGCTAACTTTGCTCAACCTAACCTACGAAATAATTGACATTATCA
>JBCBHT010000455.1:0-4139 GCA_038525335.1 Cyanobacteria bacterium J06621_15
TTGGGATGCTCCCGTTAGTTGTTGGTTGTTAGTTGTTATAAATTATCAACTATCCACTATCCACTATCAACTATCAACTATCCACTATCAACTATCAACTATCCACTATCATTAAAAATTCTTCGCGGTATGATTTACAGTGTCAAATTCAAAACGTTCTTTTGACCGAGTTTCTCCATATAAATTAAAAGTTACGGTTGGTTCATCGCTAATTGCTTCGACGCTATGAATTGCACCCGGAACAAAACTAACAATATCCCCAGGATTTAAAATAATTTCTCCTACGGTTTCAATTTTATCTGGATGTTCTGGGGTCGGATTTCGCTTCCAAATAATATTTTTTTCTTGTCCTTTTAATACTGCGACAATTCCCCAAATCCCGTGATTATGAATGTTAGATTGTGTTCCTTTGGTAAAGGTTACAGTTTGAATTGTAAAAGGAAAACCCAACTCATCATATAAAAGTTTAACAGAAGTTCCGGTTTTATTATCGGGTTCGGGATGTTGAGTTTTTATCCAATAAGAATTAATCAGCAATTTCCTTACTAGTTGCCGAATTTCTGCTAGACAATTGGTTTCTTCTAATTCTTTTTTCAGAATATCTTCTAATTCTGTCAAAAAGCGATAAAGCCGATAATTTTCAGTAATTAAATCCCATGCTCTCGGAGATTTACAAGCTTGATATTTACCATCTGAAGTAACAAGCCAGTCTTTTCCTTCCATAATACAATTTTAGATTTTAAATTTTGAGGACATTGCTGTCTTGGGGGTTTCCCTCCGTTCACCCGCAAGGGTGCGGCTCAGCTTAGGGAAGAATATCTTCCTCCCAACTTCTCTCCATGAGCAAATGTCCGGGATTTTGGATTGAATCTAAAATCTAAAATCCAAAATCCAAAATATATTAGTCTTCTTCCGGTGGACGTGTTAAAACATCAAATAGTATACCTGCTCCAAAGTCATTTTTATCATCAATTTCTTTTACTTGATTACATATTGATTTAGCTTCTTCTTCTTTTCCTAATATAGCTAAAATTAATCCCGTCGCGGCATAGGAATTTAAATAAAGTCGGATATTTTGTTCTTCCTTACGCTGAATTAATATTGGTTTTAATTGCTCCCAATTATCAGGTAATTTTTCGGTTTCTTTAACTATAAGTTTAACTTTTTCGGCTGTTTCAAGAGCCATTTGATAATTCTGTTTGTAATAAAAATATCTATAGGCTGCTATTAAAACATCTATATTATTATCTGTTTTTGCTAAAGCTTGATTAATATATTTTTCTGACTCTGAAGTATTTTCCCAATTATCAGCAGCTAATACTAATAGTTGCTTGACATCTTCAGATACTTGGAACCAGGAGAATTCTGTTTCTTGCATGATTTTTTGATGGTAATTGGTAATAGGTAATGGGTAATTGGTAATTCCCAATTCGCAATTACCAATTACCATTCTTCAAAATTTTGTCAGAATATAAAGCAGGGTAAAAAGCACAATCCAGATGATATCTACAAAGTGCCAGTAAATTTCTGCCATCTCGATTCCTACATGCTTGTGTTCGTTGTAATGTCCGGTGCGACGAGAACGCCATAATACACCTAAAATTAACAAGACTCCGACAAAAACGTGTATACCGTGGAATCCTGTCATCAGGTAAAAACAGTTTGAGAATAAATTAGTACTCAGTCCGTATCCTAATGTCAGATACTCGTAAACCTGACCGAGTAGGAAAATTATTCCCATAATTGCGGTAATTTTGTACCATTTCCGCATTCCTTTGACATCATTTTTTTTAATCGCGGAATCGCCGAAATGAATTACAAAACTGCTTGATACTAGAATGATGGTGTTAATAGTCGGCAGCAATAACTCAACCTCGGTTCCTTCCGGAGGCCAAGCTTGAGTGCTTCCACGATAGAACAAATAAGTAGCGAAAAACCCACCAAACATCAAGGATTCTGAAATTAAAAAAGTAATTAATCCTAATACTCGTAAATCAGGATGTTCTTCGTGGTGGGTCGGTGTGTTTTCTGTAGCTATTGCCATTTTGGATTTTAGATTTTTACAACGGATGCTTTTGTTTTGGATTTTAGATTGTCTCGTTCCCAGTCTCTAGACTGGGAATGCATTAGGAGAGGTTCTACCTCTTGTTACTGGAAGAAAAGCCTCCTTTGAGAGATTCCCAGCCAGAGACTGGGAAGCAGTTGACCTTTGACCTCTAACCTCTAACCTTTAACTTATTTAAGCAGCAGCTTCTGCTTCGTTTGAAGTTGTCAAAGACTCACCCTCTGTCACGGTACCGTAATCGTAAGGACCGTGAGTAACAACTGGTAGTTCTTCCCAGTTTTCAATTGCGGGTGGGGAAGAGGTTGTCCATTCTAATGACAAAGCATTCCAAGGATTATCACCAGCTTTTGCTCCAGCATTCCAACTCCAAATCACGTTGAGGGTGAAAGGAATCACCGAAATTGCTAATAAATAAGCACCATAGGTACAAAGCTGATTGATGGCTTCAAACTGCGGGTCGTACATCGCTACTCGACGTGGCATTCCTTGCAAACCCAGTTCGTGCATGGGAAGGAATGTCAAGTTGGTGCCGATAAAGGTAAGAATAAAGTGAATTTTACCCAAGGTTTCATTCAACATCCGTCCGGTCATTTTGGGAAACCAGTGGTATATTGCAGCGTAAATACCAAATACGGAACCACCAAATAAAACGTAGTGGAAGTGAGCAACCACGTAATACGTGTCATGGACGTGTCCGTCGAATGGAGCAGTACCCAAGGTAACCCCACCAAGACCACCTAAAACGAACATCATCAACAGACCGATAGCAAATAGCATTGCGCTAGTGTAACGGATTTTCCCTTGCCAAAGAGTTGCAACCCAACTAAATATTTTGATACCTGTAGGAACTGCAACCAAAAGAGTGGAAATGGTAAAGAACATCCGCATCCAGCCCGGTGTTCCGCTGGTAAACATATGATGAACAATTAAAGTGTTTAAATAGCAAGTGTTTGAGATTAATATTTATAATGATGCTCTATATATTCCTTAAATTTATATTTATATTATGCTTAAAATAGCTTAATCCCTACATTTGTTATTATTTAATTCGCTATTTATTCCTTAAATTCAATATCTATTATTTGTATTTAAAATCTGTTTTTAAATTATGTATATAGAGATGCAGAAAAATATTTAATCTAAAATAAAATATTGAAACATTAGAAACCCGGTTTTTTGAAAAAACTGAGTTTATGAATTATTAGTTATTATTTAATTATTAATAAAATACAATTTAAATCGAAAACACTTACAGCATATTTCATCTTCATGAGGTACACTCTAACGGGCAGGGATGCCCCGCAGTCGCTACAACGGTCGTGTTCCTCCGCGCACGCCGCGCTGCTCTCCGTACTACAAGAGTTTTATAAAATTTTTTGTACCTCATTTACCTGCAAGGTGCTGTATGTAGTAATCGCCTGTAATTTATATTTTTCTAATTCTGCTGTTAATAAATCAACTTGGTTTTGCAGATAAATATTCTTTTCTCTAAGTATTTGCAATTCATCTTTTTCATTTAAAGCTGTATTGATAGCTTTTTTACGATTTTCTAATGAAAACCATTTCTGATACACTTTGGTATGCATTTCTATCGAATGACCTAAATTGTCTGCTGCGGCTTTCAGAGGTATACCTTGTAAGTGCGCTCTGATAGCACAAGCATGACGTAAATCGTAAGGTTTAAATTCTAAACCCAGTCTTTTAAACCATTGAGAATTTTTATCTACTATAATCGTTAACTGCGAAGAAGACTTAATTTTATCAGTTCTGAGTTTTAGCAATTCCAGAGATTTTTTATTTTTTAAATCGAATAATTCAATCCATTCTGGCATAAAAGGTAATACTTCCCTAGCTCCGGTTTTATTATCATTATGTACTTTCCAAGTATTATCAATATTATCTTCACTGATAAACCAATCAATATCAGGTTGATTGAATACTTCTCTAGGACGCAATCCATAAGTAGCTATTAAACCGTAGGCTAGTCTATATATTAAATAAGTATGACCGTAAGGATTTTTTTTATGTTTATTTGATTCGCGATATTTTTTAAAAGCATGAAATCCATCGATAA
>JBCBHT010000456.1:0-4124 GCA_038525335.1 Cyanobacteria bacterium J06621_15
GCTTCAAAATACAGAAAAGGTAGATTGGAATTTCACCCATCGCGCAGTAGTTCAAACTCTTAGAAATTTATATAAGAATAATTTCAAAATTGTATTTTTATTTAATTACATGATGAGAAGTAATGATGCTAGAAGTCACGTCAAAGTAATGAACTTGTTAGATGATATAATATTCAAATTAGACATTCCCATTCAAGCTTTGATATCAACAAGTAACTTTAGATTAACGCCAGATAAATATTTGATCAAGAAATTAGAATATCTAAATTTTAATAACAAACTAAGTATCGAGAGTAGTTTTTACATTGGAAGATTTAAGAAAAGTGCAGAGATAACGGGTCTAGATTATGCTTCCGGAAGCGCATATTTTGATATTCAGATAAAGAAAAGAGTAAGCCTTAAGCTTAATAATAGGAGAGAAAAAAGGAAAAGTAGAGAAGAAGAAATAGAATTCTTAGAAAAGAGAAAGATAACAGAAATAAAACCCAGAATTTCTGAAGAACAGGAAGAAGAAAGAATAGAAGAAAATGAGGAAATCCAACATGTAAATTTAGAAGAAGATGCCATAAGCACACTTTCAGTTAGGCATAACGTTAATTTAATACCTCAACAGGCTACTTGGATAGAATGTAAATTAAACAAGAAGTATGAAAACCATAGCTTAGCCATGACTATACCAGAGAAAAGCAGAGTCACAGGGTTAGTAATAGAATCAGCGATTTATAAAATTAATGATGGGAAAATATGCATAAAAGTATATAACTGCAGAAATGGAAATTTAGAACTGAAAAGGGGTGCATGTATTACTGATGCTGAAATATTTTTAGAAGATTTTGAAGAAACTCCCGAAACATATGTTTGCCATATAAACAGAGATAGAAATAAGAGTAAGAAAATTGACCCAAAAAGAATATATCAATTGAAATTGCAACTAAATAAGACTAACTATCCTGAGCATACAGATAAATTGATAGGATTATTGAATAAATTTGATAATATTATTGCACTTGAGGGAGATAAATTAGGAATTACTGATAAGATAGAGCATCATATATCGGTACCAATGAATGCTAAACCAATATTTATACCACAATACAGAATTCCCCACAGCCAGATTGAAGAAATTGAAAATGAAGTGCAGAAAATGTTGGACGAAGGTATAGTAGAACCTTCCAACACCCCGTGGTCATTCCCCCTACTTTGCATACCCAAAAAGGACGGAGGATTTCGCATAGTGGTTGACTTCCGTCAACTCAATGCAATCACAGCCACTGATCCATACCCAATGCCGTCAATGCAGGATCTTTTGAACTCTATCGGTAGGAATAAGTTTTTTAGTACTATCGATTTGTTGCAAGGATTCCTACAAGTCCCTTTGAATAAAGAAAGTAAGCTGAAAACAGGATTCACAACTTCTAGTGGACACTACGTCTACAATAGAATGCCCTTTGGACTAAAGAGCTCCCCAGTAACATTTGTCAGACTAATCAGTGAAGTTTTCAAAGGATTATTAGGAAAGATCGTATATGCGTATATAGACGATTTAATTGTGATAGGAAATTCGATAGAAGAGCATCTGCATAATCTAAGCTTAGTACTAGAAAGATTAGAAGAAGCAAATTTGAAAATAAAAATCAGCAAGTGTAACTTTCTTAAGAACACATGCACATTCTTAGGACACGAATTGTCAGAATGTGGAGTCAGGGTAACTGAAGATAAAGTAGAAGCCATACAAAAATTTAAACAACCAAAGAATTTGAAAAACCTTAGGTCATTTTTAGGCTTATCCGGATTCTATAGGAGATATATAAAAGACTATGCAAGAATAGCCGCCCCATTAACTGACTTATTGAAAAAAGATGTCAAATTTGAGTGGAAAAACGAACAAGAATCTGCCTTTAGAAAATTAAAATCAGCATTAACAACAGCTCCAGTACTAGCATTTCCTGATTTCTCCAAACAATTTTACTTAGTCACTGACGCATCCAAGAGAGGCATTGGCTCTGCCTTAATGCAGAAGACAGATGATAATAAGTTTAAAGTAATAGCATATCATAGTAGAAAATTAAATAAAGCAGAACAAAATTATAACATAACAGAACAAGAGTGTTTAGCAGTGATTGATTCATTGAAACACTTTCGGTTCATCATTTTTGGTTATAAGATAACTGTAATGAGTGATCATTCTGCAATAAAGGATATATTTAAGAATCCAAATCACTCAGGAAGGAGAGCCAGATGGTTCTTAACCACAATGGATTACGACATAGAGTTTTCATTTATACCAGGGAAACAAAATGTTGTTGCCGACTGTTTGAGTAGGTATGAGACAGATAATGAGCAAATTCATGCTGTACAAGAAGAAACAAATATAAGTATTGATCATGATATGATAAAAACTCATCAAGACTTAGATGAAAATTTAAGAGAAGTAAGAAATAAAGTATTAGCTGGAAACTCGGAACAAGATGTACTACACTCATACCATATCAAAGATCTAAGGATCATCGATGGTATATTAGTTAACATCCCAGATGATAGCAAAATATTGAGGATAGTAATACCAAAATCACTTGTACATAAAATACTAACCATATGTCACGAGAAATACGGTCATCCAGGTAGAGATGAAACCTTAAGACAGGTAAAGGCAAAATATATTTGGAAAGGTATGCACAAAGATGTCAAAGAACACATTGAAAATTGCCACAAATGTGCGCAGTGCAGAGGAAATATAAAGAAAGCACCAATCAATTTATATCCAGTACCAAATGCACCATTTGATAAGGTAACGGTTGATTTATTGAAACTAAATACTAGCGTGAGAGGAAATAATTATATTTTAGCTTGCAATGATATTCTCACAAGATTTGTAGAATTATACCCACAGAAAACCAAGACAGCAAAAGAAACGGCGGAAAACATATACAGATTCATCAACAGGTATGGAAGTCCGAGTAGCATAATGTCAGACAACGGACTAGAATTTAATAATAAAATCCTAGAAGAATTACTTGAGTATTACGGTGTAAAGAAAATTAATATAATGCCATATCACCCAGCTTCAAATGGAGTTGCAGAAAGAACAAATAGGAAAATAATGGATGTACTAAAACTTACAATGCCAGAAAACGATAATAATTGGGATAATTACCTAGAAAACGTACAATACTTACTGAATACAAGAATCCATGAATCAATCGAAACCTCACCTTATATTGCTTTGTATGGTTTTCAACCGAGACAACCGTTTGATGTCAATTTAAATAAGTATAAAACAAAAATCGAAAATAACCCAATTGAAGCTAGGATAAACAACGCCAAGATGATTCACGAACGATTACAGTCAGCATTAAAAGTCTCAGGACTAGCCATGCAGAGAAAACAACACCAAAATGCCAGTAAGATTGAATTTCAGGTAGATGACTTAGTGTACATAAAGAAAAACGTATTTGGTCATGCCTATAAAATAGAACCAGCTTACAAAGGTCCATATAAGGTTTTAAAAAAGGTGCATGGAAACAAGTATTTGGTGGAAGACTGTAATAACCAGGAAAAAATTACTGTCCACAAAGACAAGATGAAATTATTTAAGAGGAAAGATGAAAATAAGATACTCGAAATCAGTCAAGAAATAGAGAATGGTAGTGAAGAAGTACTGCCAGACCTGAATAAAGTTAATGAGAATGAGCGAAGCAGTCAACAGATGATCAACAGAAAAAGCAATAGGTTATCAATGATACCAAGAATCAATTATAACGAGGATTATGAATAGAGATATAATTTAGAAATAAGCTGATTATATAAGAAAATGAAAACACCTGAAAATATAAGAAAGCAAATTTTACCTTTCTTTCTCTCTTCACTTTTCTTCTTCATTTTCCGTATGGATACCATATTCCGTGGAAGCTTATTTATAAGTAAATGGCCTTTGGCTTTTTCCACATGAATAGGTATTCATTTTTTTAATAATAATAATAATAATAATAATCTCGTGCAACATAGGCCATTTAGCGCCAATATATAGAATACATTTGAAATACCTAATAGAATTTAGGGGCTTCGGATCTAAATTTCCCGGGTTCGATCCCCGGCCATGGCGAAAGGGTTGGGCCATCTTTCTT
>JBCBHT010000457.1:0-4099 GCA_038525335.1 Cyanobacteria bacterium J06621_15
AAACTCATTGCTGATACGCGAACGCGAACTTCTCCTAAGCCTGGTTGAGGTGTAGGAAGTAAATCTAGCTTTAGGACTTCAGGATTTCCGTACTCATGAAACTGATAAATACGAGTTGTGCTTTGCATTATTTATCTCTTTTAATTTATTGATTATTAGTTTTTTACTAGTAGCTTGCTAAGTTAACTTTGCGGAGAAAACTCGTGAAAATAAAAAGTTTCTTCTCCCCCTGCTCCCTCTGCTCCCTCTGCTCCCCCTGCTCCCCCTGCCTGACCTTATCCGGCAATTTTGGCTTGTTCGAGTACTAGGTTGGTTTTCGCTTGAGTTTAATCGCTGCTTTCCTACTGGTTTTACTTAGCAAATAAAGCTTCTAAACCGGTATAGGCTTTTAGTGGTAAAATTTCAAAATTTAAAATATCATTTTGTGCCATTGGAAGTTGAGCCACTATTTTTTGAGCAGCTTCTAAATTTTCTGCTTCCAGCATTAAAACGGCTCCGCTCATATCAGCTATATAGTAAATAGAACGCACAACATCAGATGCATAATATTCCCAAACTTTTTCAGCTTCTGGTTTGACGTAAGGTAAAACTTTTTCCAAAGCGGTTCCTTCGCTAATTCTCGCAATAACTAAAAATTGCATATTTTATAAATGAATTATCTAAATAAAATTACTTTTAACTATCTTTTATTTCTGGTTGTCTAAGATTAAGAACAGTGTAGGGATTGTGTTCGGTAAAAATCAATTTAATTACGATTGCAGCAGCAGGTTCAAGCATCCGAGCGTATTTTAAATCGCCAATATCTTTAGCTTCACAACCAACATCTTTAATCAAAACGGCAATTTTATCTTTAGCTTGATTGTTATCTCCGCAATACATCACTACTAAAGGATTACCATCAAAAACTGGTGATTTCATTTCCCAAACCTTTGCCTGACACATATTAAATGCTTTCACAACATGAGCATTGGGAACAGCTTCCGCGATTTTTTCTGATAAAGAAACACCATCGTAACTTTTTGCTAAAAAATCAGATGTCTCAACTGGATTATTAATATCAAGCAACACTTTTCCCGCTAAAGCATCACTTCCACCACCAGCATTAATGGCTTCAAAAACAGCTTGATGAGGAGTAGCTAAAACAACTATTTCTCCAAAACTAGCAGCTTGTGATTCTGTCCCAAATTCAATATTTTCACCTAACTTTCTAGCAAGTATTTCAGCTTTTTCTAAGTTTCTGCCACCAATAAAAATAGAGTGTTTGTCAACCCATTTAGAAGCTAATGCTTTAGCCATGCTTCCATAACCAATAAATCCAATTTTCATTATTTTGTACTCGTTAAAATACTTTAAATCGCGGTAAAACCACCATCTACATTAATCCCTTGTCCCAAAACAAAAGAAGCTTCATCGGAACACAGCCAAACTACAGCGCTAGCAATTTCATCGGGATTCGCTAATCTACCAATGGGATGCAAAGATTTCATATATTCAAGAGTCCCACTATCCCCACCAGCTAAACCATCCAATAGCGCTGTTTCTGTAGCTCCCGGACAAACAGCATTTACGCGAATTCCTTGTTTTGCATATTCTAAAGCCGCAGTTTTAGTCAAACCCAATACCGCATGTTTGGAAGCCGTATAAGGAGCATGACCGGGGTAACCAATCACACCAGCAATAGAGGAAGTATTGACAATTGCTCCACCCCCATTAGCCACCATATGCTCGATTTCGCATTTCATTGAATACCAAACACCTTTGACATTGACATTCATTATCAAATCAAAAACATCTTCGGTTTGCTCGGTCGTCATCGCTTGGGGGTCATCAACTCCCGCGTTATTAAATGCAGCGTGCAATCCACCGTAAGTATCAACTGTATGTTTAATTAAGTTTTGAATATTTTCTAATTTAGTGACATCAGTGCGATAGAAACTAGCTTTTCCACCAGCTTCTTGAATCAATTTTACCGTCTCTTGACCTGCTTTTTCGTTGCGATTACCAATAACTACAGCCGCTCCTTCTGAAGCAAACTTAATAGCAGTAGCGCGACCAATACCAGAACCACCACCCGTAACTAAGGCGACTTTATCTTTCATTCGATTCATAATTACACCCTATTTCTTCGATTTAAATAGATTGATTGATAAAACTTACTATTACTATTATTTATCATCAAAAAATCGCCGTTTGATTGCGATTTTATAGCCACCTCTGTAGATTAGTAAAACTAACTGCATTAGTCAAACAAATATCATAGATAATATATATCGATGAATTCGATTCCAGATGATTCCCTCGTGAATATTGATTACACTAATCTCCGCGAATTAGATTTAAATTTGTTGATTGCTCTCGATGTATTAATTACAGAAGCGAGCGTCACCAAAGCAGCCGAAAGACTCAACATGAGTCAATCAACAATGAGTTATTCTTTGAAAAGGCTGCGAACTATTTTGAATGATGATATTTTAATTCGTACTTCCAGAGAGATGGAAGTTACTCCTTATGCTCGTCAAATTAGCGATAGAATTCGCCAAATTTTAGTAGAAATTCAGTCAACTCTATTAGAAAAAGAAACTTTTAATCCCGCTACAGCAAAGGAAACTTTTAAAATCGCTGCCAGCGATTATGTTGAAGCAACAATCGGATTAAGCTTAATCAAGCAATTAACTAATCAAGCTCCAGGTATCCGTATTCGTATTAGTAACTTAGAAAAAGAAAATGTTTTAGATACTTTAGATGATAATCGTATCGATATAGTTATCAATCCTGGATTACCGATTAAAAGTTGGCACGTAGAAGAGAATTTGTATAGAGAAGAATTTGTTTGTGTTTTTAGAGATGATAATTCTGTTGGTGAATTATCTCTTAGTGATTATCTAGAAAGACCTCATATTTTAGTATCGCTGCGAGATGATTTTCAAGGTTACTACGATAAAATATTAGAGAATCAACAGCAGTCTCGAAGAATAGTTTGGTCTACTACTCATTTCATGGCAGTTCCTTTTTTAATAGCTAATTCTGACTGCGTAGCTTTGATTCCGAATCGTATGGCACAACAATGTGCCAAAGCAATGAATTTAAAGCTATTACCACCACCGATTACAATTGAAGGTTTTACTGTTTCAATGGTTTGGCATCAGCGTAATCGAAATAATCTTGCACATCAATGGTTGAGACAGCAAATAGTTGATGCTGTAAAAAATATATAGTATTGAGGTGGAGTAAATACTATTTCTACAAATTTTGATAAACTTCATCGTCATTACGTTTTCCAGCACGAAAAACATCAACTAACTTGTTTTCATCATCTATCGTATACAAAACTCGGTATTCACCCTGGTCAACTCGATAACCTCCTTCGTATCCTTTCAGAGCTTTATAATCTTGTGGTCGAGGATTACCTTGAAGCGAAAGAATCTTTGAAACAACTTGTTTATATTGCTTTGGTTGTAATTTAAGCAAATCTTTTTCGGCTGTTTTAGCAATCCTTAAAGTGTAGCGCTCACTCATTTACACCACGAGCTTCGTTAATTTCTTCTAAAGTAGTAAAACCATCATTTTGTTCAACTGCTTGACGAAGTTCGGCTGAGTCAACTGCATCATCCAAAGCTTCTAACCTTTTCAAATCCTCTAAGCCAATAATTGCTACAACTGGTTTACCATGACGTTGAATTAATATACGTTCGCCTTTGTATTCAGCACGACTAATCAGAGATTGAAAATTAGCACGAGCTTGAGTTGCATTAATACTATTCATAAGAAAACACTCTGTATTTGATAGATGAAAAAACTAAAAATATACAAAATTAACAAAATGTACGTTTTGTACGTTTTATAGTACCACAACAGAATGCCGAATATAGTGTCTGAAAAATACTTTTTAATTTCAAATACCCACAACAAAAAAGCACCCTCCCGTCTCGGGAGAGTGCTTTACATGCAAGCTAAAACTTATTTAAATTTTAACTAGTTTATTCAATTATTAACCGTTGATTGCGGGAGCGCTGATTGCTACAGGAGCAGTTTCACCAGCAGCTAAATCAAGAGGGAAGTTGTGAGCGTTACGCTCGTGCATTACTTCCATACCCAAGTT
>JBCBHT010000458.1:0-4091 GCA_038525335.1 Cyanobacteria bacterium J06621_15
ATTTGTGTCTTTTCTTTCTCCCAACCTTATCTTGTCGTGTCCCTCCTACTGGAAAATGTATACCCATATGTTTGGCTACGGTTATGCTTTTTTGCGGAGTTGGTGCAACAATTGAATTCTCACTAACTTCGGACTTAGATAATGCATTTACAGGTGCAATAGTTGCTGCAAATGGCATACCAGAGCTTAATAAAACAGTAGCGATAGCTAAATTTTTGGCGATTCCCTTTTTAAGATTAGTTGTCATTTTACTTTCTTGTTTGTTTGGACTTAATTTATATTTTGATGAGGAAGTTTTGTTTAATTCGCTTTCCTCTTCATGTACCTATACTCACAGATTATTTCTTAATAGTCAGCCGGACAAAAACAGGTTCTGTATTTGTATTTCACAAAACAATTTCCAATGATAAAACCGGAAAAAATCGGCAACAAATAAAGTTCCGGAAAAAATCCGGTTTTTTCCAGGTATTTATAGAGATGTTGGTGATATGAGCGAAAATAATAGTAATAATTTATTGTAAGAACCCGGAACATTTGTCCTCATCTTTATCGGGAGTTGCTAAAATCCATGAAAACCGAATCAGATTTAAGCTGGAAGCAGACACAGAATTTAGTAGATGATTTAGTTTTTCAAGTCACCAGAAAGCACCTTGGTTCTTCGGAAATACAGGTACTACACGGAGCTTGGTGTGGGAAAACTTACGAAACTATTGCATCAGAATCTTTTCTTGCTGTGAAGTATATTGGTGAGGTGGGAGGTAGACTTTGGAGCAATCTTTCCGAAGCATTAGGAGAAGAGGTTAAAAAAACCAACTTTCGTCAAGCACTACAGCGACAATGGGAAAAACAAGCTTCTAATTACGTAGATACAGCAACTATATCGGATATTAAACCGTCAATCATAGAATTAAACGAAGAACCATTCATTGAACGTCCGAATATTGAATCATATTGTTATCAAGAAATATCTAAACCAGGAGCTTTATTACGAATTCATGCTCCATTGCAGTTTGGAAAAACAGAACTAATGTCACGAGTGATAAACTATGCTATGAAACAAAAATATCGCACAGTAATTTTAAATCTGCGAGATGCAGTAACTGAAGACTTTCAGAGTTTGGATAATTTTGTGCAGTGGTTTATCCTTAGTATTAGCGAAACATTACAGATAGAAGAATCAGTAGAGGAACACTGGCATAAAAGTTTGGGTAACTGTAAGATAAAATGCCGAACTTATTTTGAAAAGTATATTTTACCTGATGATAATCCTATTATTATTTGTTTAGATGAACTAGATAAATTATTTCCCCATCAACAAATATCTGGAGAGTTTTTAGGAGTGTTACGAACTTGGCATGAATACGCTAAAACTAAACCTATTTGGCAACAATTACGTTTGTTGATATTGCATAGACAAGTTTATAATCAAATAAATATAAATCAATCACCATTTAATACCGGAACCGAAATTAAGTTAACAGATTTTACCAGCGGACAAGTAGAATCTTTAGCGAACAAATATAAATTAAACTGGGGAAATACTCAAGTAAATCAGTTAATGGCAATGGTGGGAGGACACCCATATTTAATCAAAAAAGCTATAGAGGAAATATCCCGTCAGGGTATGAATTTAGAGAATTTATTAAAGTCAGCACCTACAGCTTCAGGGATTTATCGTACTCATTTAGAAAGACATTTATGTTACCTACAGTCAAATACTGCACTCTTGGATATTTTCAAAGAAATTGTATTGTCAGATAATCCCATTAAAATCAATACGAATATTGCATTAGATGATGCAGTCAAATTATATGATTGTGGGTTGGTAGAGCTTTCAAATAATAGTGTATCGCCACGATATCAACTCTATCGTTTATATTTTCAAGAACGCTTATAGCATTTCCCAGTCTATCGAGGTATACTTCAAAACCTATCTCCCCTCTCCTTAATAAGGAGAAGGGTTGGGGGTGAGGTCAAATCGTACCTCAGTTGCTTGGTAAACGCTATAGTTAGTTAAAATATGTTGTAGAAGTGGAAATTATGGCTATTTAATTAGTGCAAACTTTACTAAAAACAATCACGAAAATTTGGTGTTGTTGAAACTTAAAGTTAAGCTTTGTAATTCTTTCTAATAAAAAATCCCCTCATAGGGGAAATACTATTTAAATCAAAAACTATTGCACGGTGATTGAACTTTTATCAAAGTTAAACGGGGAAATAAATCCCCCGCTTTAGCACTTAACTTTCATCTTTTATTTTATTGATATATTTTACCTCCTGGCATTATTGCACCCTCTAATTTGACATTACTTAAACTAATTCCGTGGAGGTTAGTATATTGTAAATTAGCACCCCTTAAATCAGCACCATCAAGTTTGATTCCATGAAGTGTTGCACCTGTGAAATCAACACCGCGCAAATCAGCATTTTTCAAATCTGCATATGCTAAATTAGCATATGATAAGTCAGCATTTTTCAGCACAGCACCTGTAAGTCTTGTCCCTTGTAGATTTGCGTTCTTTAGCTTTGTATCTTCAAGTATTGTTTTGGACAATATAGCGTACTCAAGATTTATACCAACTAAATTACTGCTTTGTAAATTTGCATTTGCCAAATTACCATATGCCATATCGGCATTTTTCAGGCTGACAGCTTTCAATTCTTGACCGCTTAAGTAATAATTTTGAAAATCACAACTATCACACTCTTTAGTTTTTTGTAATCTATCAAGTAGACGATTTTGTTTTCGTTCTTTTAATACTTCCCGTAACAGTTTATCTTTATCTCTTTGAGCTTCTAATTGGTCATATTTGTGCTGAAGAAGGTCAATTTTTGTTTGTTGTCGTTCAATTATATCTTGTTGGGAAACAGAAGATTTTTGAATACCTTGGGTTCCCGCGATTCCGACCCAGAAAAGTACTAAAAATGCGAAACTTTGGGCTAATATATTGCCTTCAGTTGATTTTGGTTTTAATATGACTGGGATAGTTCTTAATGCCTCTAATGCTACTGCTGCATTTGCAAATCTATTTTTGATATTTGGCTCAACCATAGAGCGCAACCATTCGATAAATTGCGGATGAATATTTGAGGGTAAAAAATTAAAATCAAAACGATATTCATCATTAATTAATTTACCAACATCAACTGAGCGAGTACCAGTAAGCAAACAAATTAAAGTAACTCCTAAACTATATAAATCCGATGCTTCATTTAAATCGCGACCAAAATATTCTTCAGGAGGAATAAAACCAGGAGTTCCGGAAGCAACGCTACTAAGTGCAACTTCATTATTCGTAGCTCTTGCAAACCCAAAATCAACTAAATAAGCATTGAGATATTTATCAACTAAAATATTTTCAGGTTTAATATCCCGGTGAATGATTTGCGGGTTTCGCTGTTGCAAATAAACCAAAATTTCTAAAATAGATATGGCAATTTGCTTAATTTGTTGAGGTGTAAAGTTGTTCTCGTCTGCTAATGATGGAGCATCTTTATATTCCTGTACCAAACCGAAACCTTGTGGAGTTTCAAAAGAGGTTAAGTAACTAGGAATGCGCTGATGATTCAACTGTTTGAGTACCTCTATCTCGCGCTCATAAGCTTTAAAACCCGACCAGTCAGTGTCTATATCTGCAAAGCGAAATTCTTTAATTACTACTTGATTATTGCAGTCTTTCACTTCAGCAAGGTGCGTGATACGTCCCCCCGAGCGGTTTTTTCCCAATTCCTTATTAACTTGATAGCCGAGATGTGAAAAATCTGTTCTTTGGATTGCCATCGTTATCTCCACGCGCCATGATTGCAGCTTGATTCGTCATAATACGCAGGTATTACAGACTATTTTCACACAAAAAAAATTAAACGTTCGCATTTCGTACAATTTCTTATCCTTATTCTTATTTTTTACTGATGGAATAGGCAAGCTGAAGAGAGCAATATCTTTATAGACGCGAAGATGCAAGTCCAATAATATGAAAAACTGTACGCCGAAGAAACCCCGGAAGCTATTCCAAAAAATACTCAAAATATAGGATTACTATTTGATTATTGTTAGCGGAGCGTGTCCGAAGGACATAAAACACGTAGGG
>JBCBHT010000459.1:0-4068 GCA_038525335.1 Cyanobacteria bacterium J06621_15
GTTGAGAAAGAAAACGACTACTAGGTCTAAACAAAAGTTTGAAGACTTCTCTTAATTGGCAACAATTAATGCAAATTGTCTTTAATATGAACTATTTCCCAAAAGTAGCTGCAATATGTACAATTTTGGCTTTAAATGGCTGTAGCTGGGGGGATTCGGCTAATAGTGTCGAACAACCCGCTCAAAAATCTTGGCAATCATCAACTGAAATATCTGTTGTAAATAACGATAGCGCTATATTTTCATCATCTCTTCCTCAATCCACTCCCAACCGAGAGTTATTGGTCGAAAGCTGGGATAGTTATCGTCGTCGATTTATCCAAAGAGATGGAAGGGTAATCGATTACGAAGCTAGCGACCGTTCTACAAGTGAAGGTCAAGCTTACGCTATGTTACGAGCGGTTTTGATTGATGATTCTGCAACTTTTGCTTTGACTTTAAATTGGGGAGAAAATAATTTACGCAGGCTTAATAAAGACGGTAAACCTGTTGATAGTTTATGGGCTTGGAAATGGGGTCGTAAAGAAGATGGTAACTGGGGTGCTATCGATGCTAATTTTGCTAGCGATGGGGATATAGATGCGATTACTGCTTTGATTTTGGCTTCGAGACGCTGGAATCGTCCGGAATACCTGAAGATTGCTAAAACTAAGCTAGACGATTTATGGAAATATTCAACTGTTGTTGGAAAAGACAAACGCTATCTGCTACCGGGTCCAAAAGCTGCTTTTGTAAAAGATTCGTCGGAAGTGATTCTCAATCCTTCTTATTTTGCTCCCTATGCTTTTCGGTTGTTTGCTCAGGTTGACCCGGAACGAGACTGGTTGAGCTTGGTTGATAGTAGCTATGAAGTTTTGGAAGATTCTAAACAACTGAGTGCTGTAAATTTACCTAGTGACTGGGTTGTTCTCGATGCAAAAACCGGTAAATATCAGCCTTTACCTTTAAATAGTCAATTACGTAGCGTGTATAGTTTTGATGCATATCGGGTTTGGTGGAGAATTGCGCTGGATGCTAGCTGGTTTAATTCATCCAGAGCAAGAAGCTATTTGGAAAAATCGATGCAGTATCCACTCAAATTATGGGAGGAATCATCGAATATACCCGCACGAATTAACCTCGAAGGTGAAGCTTTGGTAAACTACGAAGCTACTTCTCAATACGCAATGCTTTATGCAGCAAGTAGGCTGATACAACCATCATTAGCTCAAGAATTATTGGAGCAAAAGCTTCTACCCAGTTACCAGCAAGAAGTTTGGGACGATAACGAAGCTTACTACACTCAAAATTTAGCTTGGTTGGGGTTGCTATCTCCATCAGCAATTTCTCCGGAACTTTTGCAAAGTAATTAAGAAGTTGTGGCGGTTTTCTCCGGACAGCGAATAAAATGTTGACAGCAATACTTAAGTAACGAAAAAATACTGAACCCAAGTTTTTTTAGCAATCAAATAAACCTTTTTAAAACATTTTCATACTCGATTTACCTAATAATTAAAATACTGTGTTATGAAGCATCTATTTAGTCTCAAGACCCTTAATAAAGCATTTCTTATATCTTTTTGTTTATTATCTTCTTTACCAACTCCCCAACCGGTAAGTGCAAATCAATTAAAGAATTCGGAAGGAACTTTATTAGCGAGAAGAAGCAGAAGTAAGAAAGTTTCTCAACCTAAATACGACGAAAAATATATTTTAGAATTTAATCGCAGTCCGATAGTTGGTAACCGGATGCGTTTACGAGGAGTTTATTCTGAGGGTCGTTTGGGTTTCACTCGTCCTCAGGGCTGGGATGTCGGTACTGTAAAAGCAGCGATTCGCTTTCAACATTCACCAGCACTCTACGCTAATCGCTCTAATTTGACGGTATTAGTCAATGACACTGCTGTTGGTAGCATTCCTCTAAATCGCAAGGAATCTAAACCCGGTAATGTATTAGTAAATATTCCCACAAATCTGCTGCAAGAATACAACGAACTCAAAATCGTAGCCCAGCAAAACAATAGTTCTGGATGTAGCGACCCCAGCGACCCTACTCTGTGGACGGAGATTTTACCAGACTCGAAATTAATTTTTAGCTACAACCGTAAACCAATCCCGCTAAATTTCAGCAACTATCCATATCCTTTCTTTGACAACCTCAATTTAGAAACTAACAGTATAGTTTACCTACAGCCCAAAAATACTAGCGAATCTTGGCTGGAAGGAGCAGCACGTCTGCAAGCTTCATTAGGTAGACAAGCAGATTTTCGTCCTATCGAGACAAGTTTAATCTCTGATATTTCAGAACTATCAGCTAACGAAAGACTAGTTATCATTGGTACTCCTAGCGAGCAACCCGGTCTAGCCGATTTGAAATTACCTCGTAAAATTGCGGGTTCTAAGATTTTAGATGCTAATAATAACATCATCCCAGAGGACACCGGAGTTTTAATCCTCACCACCACCAAAAAAGGCAAAGTTCCCGTTCTGATTGCAACTGGAAACGGACCGGTAGGAGTAGAAAAAGCAGCAAGATTATTAGCTCAACCTTCCTCTCAGAGAATGGGAACCGGTCAAGTTGTGTTGGTGAATAGGTTAGAAGAAACTAATACACCAGGAAAGAGAGAATGGCCCCGTTATTTACCAGAATCTAGTAGCTTTGAATTAAGCGAAATCAAAACTCAGGTTAACGGTGATGCTTTCCAAGATGTTACCGTCCGTGGTTCTGCTGCTCCAGCAATTGAAATAGACTTCCGTGCTTTACCCGATGACAGATTTACGCGGGGTAGTTCAATGAACCTGGTTTATAGCTACGGACCGCAGATGAATCCAAGAACCTCTGCTGTAGAAGTATTATTAGATGGAGTATTTATCGGTGGAGCTAGATTAGATTCAGACCAAGGAGAAATGCGTAAAAATCTCAAAGTAGATTTACCAGCCAAATTGGTCAAACCTGATTCCAAGCTTCAGGTATTCTTCCGGATGAACCCCAAAGAACCTTTCGATAAAGCAAACTGCATCAGTCCTCCAGACCAGCAGCTTACAGGTACAGTTCATGCAGATACCAGCTTTGATTTAAAACGGGAGAAATCCGTACAGCTACCAAACCTGAAATTAATGCAGTATGGATATCCCTTCGCTGCACCTCAAGATTTATCTGAAACAGCAATTGTACTTCCACAACAGCCAAGTAGCAATGATGTATTGACAATGCTTGCTTTCAGCGAACGTTTGGGAAGATTGAGTCGTGCGGATGCAGTTAAACTAGATGTTTATACCCCAAATAACTTGCCTCCAGAAGTACGTGATAAAGAACACCTAGTAGGAATTGGGACGCGAGATGAATTTCCCCTACCAGAAGTATTCAAATCTCCCGGCTTTAACCTAGCTCGCTCATTCGGTCGTGGTTCAGCCCAGGCAAGCGTTACAACCCCTCAAGATAGACAAGGAATGATTAAGCAAGTTCTCTCTCCTTGGAATCGCGATCGCGTCGTCTTGGCTTTGACTGCTCAGACAGACACTGGGTTAGAAAGAGTACAGCAAGTCCTAAGTAAAGACCCATGGTTCTTCCAGTTGAAGAAAGACACCGTACTAATTAGCAGCGACAAGAAAAATCCAGCAGCTTACGACCCAGACGCTTACGAGCTAGCATTCTTCGACAACGCTCCCGAAACTCGTCGCGTCGAAGACACTAACTTACTGAGCAAAATGACCAGGATGCTACAGGAAAACTGGTTATTAGTACCAGCAGGTGTAGTTGGTTTATCCCTGATACTCTACGGAATCGTTCAGCTATATCTCAAGAAAGTTTCTGCTAATAATCGGTAATTGGTAATGGGTAATTGGGAACAGGTTTTGGAATTAAATCAATTTTATAAATCAGTTTTCCCTCACACTACTTAATCAATAAAACTCTAGCGCTAGGGAAATTAATAAAATGATTGGGAATTGGTAATTGGGAACAGGTTTTGGAATTAAATCAATTTTATAAATCAGTTTTCCCCCACCACTACTTAATCAATAAAACTCTAGCGCTAGGGAAAAAAAGATTGGGAACAGGTAACAACTCTCAGATTCAAAATCAATTTT
>JBCBHT010000460.1:0-4065 GCA_038525335.1 Cyanobacteria bacterium J06621_15
AGAAGTAAGAAGTTTGATTTTATCGGCTTTTTAGCCATTTTCAATGGTTGCTTTATTTACGCCGACTTGTACTAGTTCCTAACTTAAAACTCCTAACTCCTAATTCCTAACTTTTAAACTAACTCTTGAATTTTTTGTGGAGTTAATTCTTCTACGTTACTTAAAACTATTGTTGCTCCAGCTTTTTTAAGCAACTCTGTATAAGCTTCGCGTTTTTGTGCTGTTGTCTGTACGTGAGGTGGTAATACTCCTACACCAATCCATGTACGATTTGAATCAATATTTCGTGCTTTTTCAACGGTGTACATATCGGCTACAGTATCACCGACGTAAATCACTGGTGGAGAATTATTAA
This sequence comes from Cyanobacteria bacterium J06621_15, assembly GCA_038525335.1. Taxonomy (GTDB): domain Bacteria; phylum Cyanobacteriota; class Cyanobacteriia; order Cyanobacteriales; family Nostocaceae; genus Rivularia. The sequence goes on from JBCBHT010000460.1 coordinate 356, forward strand.
TAGTATTAGCGCTACTATTATCAATATTTTCAAGTAGCTTGAGTGTAGAAAATAGACCTGTAGGGTCGGGTTTCCCTGGAGCATCTTCCATTGCTATTAATACGGGAGATTTTAAACCGATACGTTCTTGTAAAACATAAATAGCTGAAGCACGAGTTGCTCCACTGAAAAACCCCCAGAGAATTCCAGCTTCGGTAAGTTTGTTTAGGTGGCTAGACTGTAATAATAATGGTTCGTCGCAAATATATCCTGTTAAATTATTAGGGTCACTACCTCGATAACGAGACTGAAAAAAGTCAACAATCGAGTTGTAATCTAGTTTTAACTGTTCGCGGGATTGTCCTTGAGTTTCAAAGTAGCGATAAACTAACTCTTGAGAACCTTCCCAATCATTATTCCATACACCTTCAGACTTAAGACGGTCAATATCATCTGCTGTAGGACGATATGCTTGTGCTGTGAATTGCTCCACAGTATCTGCTAACGCTCGTCGGTAGGAACCCGATACGTCTCGGACTACCCCATCAATATCAAAAACAACAATAGCAGGAATTAAAATCTCTTGATTCACGGTTTTCAGTTATCAGTCAACAATTAACAGTTAACAGTAATCAGTGACCAGTGACCAGGGAGGAGTAATAAGTAGTGAGTAATAAGTAATAAGTAATGGGTAAAACCTTATTTTCTCTACTCTCTACTCCCTACTCTCTTTTATTTTATGTTCTAAATTCAGGCTTTTATATCACTCATTACTCACTACTCACTACTTATCACTCGCGAGTAACTCCTAACTTTTATTGCTCAGGTGGTAAGGTAATAAGTTAAAATAGGCGATTACTGTTGTTATTAATGGTTGCTGAAATATATGGAAGAGCAAAATCAATCTCAAGAGCTATTATCCAAGTTTATTTTGAAGATTCTGTGGTTGGATGATAATGTGGCTTTGGCTGTTGACCAAGTAGTAGGTAAGGGTTTTAGTCCTTTAACAAAATACTTTTTCTGGCCTCGGACTGATGCTTGGGAAGAGTTGAAAAATGAATTGGAGTCGAAGCACTGGATTGGTGAAGTGGAACGAGTTGAGTTGCTCAATAAAGCTACTGAAGTTATTAATTATTGGCAAGAAGAAGGTAAGAGACGACCAATGACTGAAGCTCAAGGTAAATTTCCTGAAGTTATCTTTACTGGTAGTAATTAAAACCGTATTATTTGATTTCTCGTTGCTAATTCCCCTAAATATGGCTATTAGTGGAGCATTTTGCTCGCTATGGATAGCTAGCGACCTGTCTGGGTCACACTAGCAATACTTATCAAAATTTATGTCATTGAATACAAGGAACCCGTTTTTTTTAATCGGGTTTCTTTGTTTGTATAACAATCAAATATCAGCGTCTTTGCATTAACTTACTGTTGTGTCGGTTACAGCATTTCGCGAGTTGCTTTATGCTCGTGTTGATAAACGAGTTCGTAGAGAGTTGATGGAGAAAGTAGAAACATTCAACATACTAATTGAACATGAAGCCAAAACTTACGAAGATAATACTATTCGAGAAAAGCTTTTTGTTGTTTTTTGTGTATATTTAAGGTTTTTTTAGGTTTTTTTAGGTTTTTTTAGGTTTTTATTTGAGTTTATATTTAATTTTTATTTAACTTTTTATCTGATTTTAAGAGGGTTAATGCTTGTTTGTCCTGTTTCATATATATTGTTCTCGGAGTGATTAGCGAATCAATAGTTAGACTGTGGGAGAAAACACGGTTATTATCTAGAAGTAAGTTATCGAACTTGACTTTCATGAGATTTTTATTAAGATTGATTCGGGACTTATGAATATTAGGTGCATAAATGATATCGAATATTGTAAAAGTAGGTGAATTCCGAACCTACATCTATGACTAAATCTTATACATAATTGCGAATTTTATTGAATTTATATTTGTGAATGAGAGAAAAAACCTCTCTTCATAATTAACCTGCAATTTATTTTGATATATGTAAGAAAGTAAATTTTAACCTTCCTGCTAATCTCTTTGTAAATAAATTGAGTAGGTGTTCAACTGGATTTATTTCTATCCTTACCTGCATTTAAGCAGTTTATATTTTATCTAATTAATTAGGATTAATAATTAAATAAGCAACGAGTAATTCTGTGTTGGAATAATTTCGTTAATTAAATTTGATTCATATTGTAAATAGAAACTTAATAGTATTAAAGCTCGTCATCTATTTCGAGTTGGGATAGTTACATATTTATTTAAATTAATTGGCAAGCATAGGTTTAGGGTCAAAAAGTGATTCTTTGAAGACCTAAATACCTAACATTTATTTTCAATCTAGGAATGAATATAGGGGGAAGCAAATCGCTCTCTGCTATTGCATTGAAAACATACTGTTGTAATTCTGGATTGTTCCCGAAATCGATTGTATTCAATGGAATTGATATAACTACAGGTCTTTTGCTTGATGCTTAATGGAAGTTTAAAGACATTTACTGTCGAAGGGCTTACGCAATTGTCACAAGACTTGGATGGTGCGTGACACCGAAAAGATTGTTACTACTTTCAAAACTAATTGAAGTGTCACAGCAACGGTGATAAAGGGGTAAGAAAATCTACACCCTTTTTTGCCTCCCCTAGGAGGAACACATGCTAGTTGTGTGAATCCTAATTAATTTTCTATTTATAGATACGAAATCTATTGTCTAAATTATATTATTGAGAGATATGTCAAGTGGAAAACAGCAAACTTTTTACTATACCTCATAAATATTTTATTGCTTTACTTCTCTTTACTACTACTGTTTGTTTAAGTTTAGTAGCTCCAGAAAATTTAAATTTATTGCACGTATTAGGTATAAATAAACCTAAATTAAAACTTGTCGATGTGGCTTCAAATAGTCAGCAGAAAGTTACAGAATTTCAAATTGCAATGGAGGAAACTTTAAACGAACAATTTAAAAAGCAAAGCTTACTTTCTGCTGCTCCTTCCAGCTTTAACGGAAAGGTTATCTATGAAATTAAACCTGCTGCAAATAAAAAAGTTATCGCTTTAACTTTTGATGATGGTCCTTGGAAAAATACGACCCAGCAGACATTAGACATACTTAAAAAAAATAATGTTAAAGCAACATTTTTTGTTGTCGGTAGCGCTTTACAAAATAATCCTCAACTGGGAAAGCAGATAATAGCTGAAGGTCATGCAATTGCCAATCATACCTGGAATCACTGGTATCATTTCATGAATCCCCAAGCTGCTGCTATGGAAATTGATAGAACAACAGATTTAATTTACAAAGTTACCGGAGTCAAAACAAACTTATTTCGTCCACCAGGTGGTCATTTAAGTAATGGTCTGGTTGCTCATGCTAAAAGAAATAAATATACAACTCTAATGTGGTCTGCTGATTCTCGTGACTTTCAAAGACCCGCACCTGCAAAGATGGTCAACACTGTGTTAAAAAACGCACGTCCAGGTGGCATTGTATTACTGCATGACGGTGGTGGCGATCGCACTAATACAGTAAAAGCTCTACCTCAGATGATTGCTAAATTAAAGCAGCAAGGTTACAGCTTTGTAACTATCCCCGAGCTTTTGGAAATGGAAGAAAAAAAGTAACAGGAAATAAAGAATCAGAATCTACTGCTAGTCCTTTTCATTAGTTTTGACGGGTTATAAAAGGGAGGGGGAAGAGGGGGAAGAGGGGTAAAAAAAAATT
>JBCBHT010000461.1:0-4059 GCA_038525335.1 Cyanobacteria bacterium J06621_15
CGGTTAGAGTAACCGTTTAATTTGTATTTTTGATTATGGTCATCAATTAGCCCTTCAAACTGTTTTAAAGTCTTACCAATTGTTGCAGGTTTAGAACCCGTTAATGTTGCAATCGCGCTTTGAGTAATACACCATCTATTATTATTTACTGTAGCGATTTCGTTATTATTTTTTCTGATAGCTACAATCGCCCTCTTTGTAAGCTCATCCGCTCTATTTGGATGAGTACTATACTCTTTATCTTCTAATAATTTTTCTGTAGGGATATGAGATAAATCTTCCTCGTTTCTTTTGGCTTTACCGACAACAGTTTTAGAGTAAAAAGTTATTGACCGCTTTAATAATTCTGCTAAAGAAATATTTAATTGATTCATTGCATTTTGTGCAATTTCTTTAGTCTCAATATCTAAATCTAATTTTTCTAAAGTCATATCGTTTAAATTTATTTTTGCTTGAGTATCTATTTGTTTTTCTGCTTGCTCTTTATTCCATTGTTCGCGGTTTTTGTCTCCTGTTTTGTCGCAATAATTTTTAGAAGAAGATAAGTACTTTATAGCTAAATGCTCGTATCTTTCTACCTTACCTTTTCCTGAATTAGTAAAAAATCTTAAATGAGAATCCTTTTCTTTGTGTTCAAAATAGTTCTCTTTTTTAATAACGGGGAAGCTTTCTCGTACTATTTTTCTGACATTAGCAGAAGCGTCTTTTTGGCAAGTCTTGGCTTTACCTTCACAAGCTTCTGCTATTTTTCTCATCACATTTTCACAAACTAATTTTACTTCTTCCTCAGTTTCTAAAGTTTTTAACTTCTCAGCTAATTGCTGTCCTTCTTCTTCCCACTGCTTACTCATTTATCTGTTTCTTTAACTTCTTGTACATAGATTAGTCTATATAGCAATCATATTACAAGAGGTTATATACATAGATAAGTAAGACTAATCTATATAGCAGGATGATATTAAATAATAACTACAGGTGTAAAGTAAGGACAAAATAGTGTATATTAGTTATATACAGGTATTAACTACAGGCAACAATGCTGAAAGTAAGCGAGCAAGTAGAAAAACGGGAAAGGATATCTAGGCTATCCGAGCAAGATTTACAGGATATGACTGTATTAGGGTTGAAACGGTTGGCTAGCGGGGTTATTCCGGGTTATACCAAGCTTAGAAAGCCTCAGTTGATTGAGCAGTTAATAGAAGTCACTAAGCCTGAAAGAGTTGTTGCTAAGCTAATTCCGGATATTCCTTTAGATGTTATTGAACCGAATAAAATTGCAACAAAAGATTTTTCCGAGAATGTTAATGAAGACTTAGGGCAATGGACAAAAAGCTTTTATCAAGAATTTAGAAATTTAGTTCAATCTCGGCAAAATAAAGATGGTAGCTGGGATGAAGCAATTAATAGTGATATTGCAGGTCTGGCTTATCGGGTGATGAGATTCTTGGATACTAGAGAAGGTGATCAAGATGATGGAGGTCTAGCATTTACTACAAAGCTTAGATATCGTACCCATATTTGCAATCTGCTTACAGACTTAGTTGAGAGTGAAAAAGATACTATTTACTATAAGCAATTAAAGTCATGTTTAGAGATGCTTTTAAGGCAAATAAAAATTCAAATAAATGATTTAACTCAACAGAAAAAAGGTTTACAGGAAAGACAGTTAGCAAAGCGTAAAAAAGTCAAAGAAACTATTAGTTTTAAGTTGTTATATGAATTTGCAATGAGAGTACTTAGTGATATTGATAATCTAAGTTATCGAAAGTGGAAACACGTTTCTATAGCTTTAGCAATCGCTACTGGTAGAAGATTAGCCGAAATTCACCAAGAAAGTACCAAGTTTGAGTATGTTGATAAAAACCATGTAAATTTTACAGGACAACTAAAAGTTAAAGGTGATGCTGAGGAATATTTTGAGAAAAATCCTAGTTACGAAATACCAGTTTTAATTGATGCAGAATTAGTTTGCAAAGCGCATCAATGGCTTAAATATAATAGTAAAGTAGTAAATGATTCTAAAGCGGTTAATCGTCGTTATAGTGGGGATATATCGCAGGCTATGAAGGGTTTAAAAGCTAATTTGAGTATTAATCATGACTTTTTTACATACAAAGGATTAAGAACAATTTATGCCCAAGTTTGTAATCAAGTTTTTAATAACAACGATAGTGATAATACCTTGTATCTGGCTCAAATATTGGGGCATGGTAGAGGGGAATTACTAAGAGGAGATAATTTAATCGATATGCTTACACCACAATCTTATAACAGTGATTTTATAGTTACCGATACTGATTGTGTAGAAATTAAGTGAGTAACTAAAGCGGGCTATCGCGCTATTAAAGCGCGATAACAGCGATTTTATATGGATAGATATGTTTTATAAACAATATTAAATACCTCTGTAGAATCTTAAATTAGTTGCTTAAAAATTGCGGTAGGCGTTCCGTTAAATAAGTTGTCAAATTGTTCTACTTGATGAGAATATAAGTTATGTCAAGGAATTATTTACCAAGACATAACTAACCGTCATGTCCGATATCAATATTGATAACTTAATCGCTGAAATCAAGCAGCTTTGGGAGTTACGGGAAAAGTTATTAAAGCAAGATTTAGCACCCGAAGGGGCTTGGATTCATAGATATCACGTAACAAGGGCTTATAAGTCGGGTGCTGTAGAAACTTACACCTATGCCAAGTGGCAAGCTGATAAGCCGATTTTTAAACGCAATCCAAAGAAAAATGCACGACCCGTTAAACCTGGCAAAAATGAGGAATACACCAATCATTTACATATAGGAAGTGTTGATAATAATTGGGAAGCAGTAGAGCGGGCTTATCAAAGTTGGGAAAATCGACAACGATTAGAAACTATAGAAAAAGCGCTTAAAACAGTTGAAAATGTAGTTTCTGAAGTGATTACAAGCGAACAAATATTAGCTAAAGCTATGGAAGATAAAGTACTTGAGAAGGGGAGTAGGGAGTGATGGTAATGGATAAAGATGAAAATCAAATAGCACTTCAAGAAATAAAAGCTTTAACAAACCAACTTCAATTAAGCATAGAAAGATTTAGTGATGATGAGGTATTTGCATCATGTTTTGATATCCATGAAGTTGATCACGTTTTTTCTGGAGTTGAGGAGTTAACAAAGAAAGTTCGCAATCAAATTGATTTAATGCAGCAATCCGCATTTGCAGAAGAGGAGGAGATGAGGAATAGGGAGTAGGGAGTCAGAAAAAGGTTTTTTGTTCGGGCTGACAATCCGAGCCGAATAATCGAATCACCTCAAACAAATTTCCGCAAGAATTCAGCCATAGAAATTAACGCCATAATCGCGCTTTTACCATAGGAAAGTTCAATAGCTCGCAGTAAAGGTTATGCCTTTTGTTAATTTTCACAGCAAAATATTCATAGACAATCGCCATACAATCGTAGACCTACCATCAGAGATTGTAATGATTTTATCGGAAGAAATTTTCTAAATTCGTAACCAAACTTAATAAAACCGACTCGTGAGATTGAAGGTTATGCCACAAAACAAAATTAAAGCATAACTAAAGTTCGAGAATAGCGAACTAAGGAACAACCGCGCTTTTGGGGTTATGCTGTAGTAGTAATCTAAAAGCATAAAATTAGATATTCATCCAGCGAGTTTGTCAAACAATTGTAATATTGCGAACCATAGAGAGATAGAAGCGCGATCGCGTTTTATTCTGTACTGATACTCTATGTATTTATTAAGTAAGCATTCTAGATAAAATGCGGTTCTATAAAGCTATGGGTGTACAAGAGGGTACCTTGTAGACAAGTACTAGACATGGGTATACAAGAGGGTAATAGATGGATAGGTAGCAGGGTTATGAGTATACAAGAGGGTATTGCATAGATAGGGGGTAGGGCTATGGGTGTACAAGAGGGTATTGCAAAGATGAGGATAGGAGCATGGGTATACAAGAGGGTAATGCATAGATAGCTGCATCCATGCACAAGAGGGTATATTACGTGCATATGACACCTGGACTCTCTAGAGAGTCCAGGTGTCATATGCACGTA
>JBCBHT010000462.1:0-4043 GCA_038525335.1 Cyanobacteria bacterium J06621_15
CTCGCAATTTCCACATAGCAGAATTGCTCAATCCAGATTTTTGTTGCAACTCTTTCCAATCAAGGATTTTATTTCGACCCATTAATTCTAAGAGTAATTCGTCATTACGATTACCAGTAGCGTAGATTTTCGCTAAAACAAAGCGGATGATTGCAACGGTTGTAATTAAGATGAGGATGAATGTTAGTGATGTGTAGAAGATGATTGTCATATTTTTATTGGAGGGGGTAGAGGGGGAAGAAGGGGAAGAGGGGGTAGAAATTACCGATTACCGATTACCAATTACCAATTACCCGTTACCATTCTTCAAAGATTGATTTTCTGTAGAAGTGATATTCTCTTCTCCTACGTAATATTCAGGTAGTAATTCTTGAGATTCAACTTTACCTAAAGCATCTTCGATTCCGGAAGTTGTTCCCGTACATCCAGCACCGGAAGCTCCGATGACGGTTTCAGTGATTTTACCGTCTTTACCAATGCGGTATTCTACTCTTCTATACTCAGCCATGATGATTTCCTCTGGGTAGATATTTACAGTTATAACAAGGGAACAGGTTAAAGGTTAGAGGTCAAAGGTCAAAGGTGGGAATTGGTAATTGGTAATTGCGAATGGGTAATTGTAGGGTGCTGTGACGGTTACGATAATTATCGAGTTTAACCAAATAAATTGAAATTACCGTCACGCACCAATTGAGAAATAGGAGGAATACCAGCATTCAGAAGTAATAAGCTTCCCCCTCTCTCCCCATTTCCTTGTCTCCCCCTCTCCCCCTCTACCCCCTCTCAAACAACCGGAATTCTCTCCAATATCCCATCACCAAAAACTTTATCTAATTCCAAATAATCCAAATGCACGTAACCGATATGACAGTGACAGGTATCATTGCTACAGTCTCGCTCTTGTAATACTTCCTCCCAATTCTGGTGATAAATATTACCAATTGGCTCTTTAATAAAATGACATCTCCTAATAGTTCCTTCACCGTCAACGGATATTACCGATTCACCAGCGCGACAGGAGCGTCCGAGGCTGGGATAATGATGGGTGTTGAGGTGATAAAGTGGGTCGATGGACTCGAAGAATTTTCTGTCTGATGGTGATAATTCAGATAATTGTTTTTTGACAGCATTAATCCACAAATAAATGTGAGAGGGTAATTCCTGACGTAAAGCTGCAATTTCGTTTTTGTATTGGGGAAAACCCACAACACCAGCACTAAAACGAATTCCTCGTTTATCTAATTCCAGACATTGAGAAACATAACTTTGACGGGATACCCATTCCGGATGAAAAGTAGCCCATAACGCTAAACTATCCTTATTACAATCTTCCACCCAATCCAAATTACAGGAAAGATTGGTTTGAATAGCGACTTTATTAACGTGAGACAATTGGGTTAAATTAACCAAAGCTTGTTGATAGTGCTTGTGGATGAGAGCTTCACCCCAAGGAGTAAATAATATCGAAAATTGATGCTGGGGATGTTGGGAAATCCAATCGACGAAACGTTGTAATTGTTGTTTGTCTAAGTTTTGTTCTGTTGTTGTTTGTTGACGTTTTGCGAAGGGACAATATTCGCATCCGTAGTTACAGCTGATGAGGGAACCACGGTAGAGGATTTTTAGGTGCATTTTTTTGGTTTTTTAATTTGTGGTTTGAAAATTATTCGTATAAAGTGCAATAACGTAAATCCTCATTATCTTGAGGTTCTGCAACTACTTCACAATCTAATTCAGATAATTTTTGAATCATATTTTCTGATAAATTATTCATTGATACGTCTAACATCTGAAGTTTATTAACTGGTGGAAAATTTAGTAAAGCTTCTGCACCTTTATCTGTTAAAGTTCCCATAGAAAGGTCAAGTATTGAAAGTTGTTCTAGAATTGTTGGAAATTCTGTTAAACGGAAAGCAAGATTATTAGAATAATCTCCGCTACGAAGCGCTAAATACTTTAAATTCGGAAATAGTTTTTCAGCTAGAATTGGTAATAATTGTTTTGTTCCAACATCTTCATTATATTTATAACAGCCTCCCAGCCATAATTCGAGATATTCCAATTCAGGTAATTTAAGATTACAAATTTCAGGGATTACTGAATCAACAAACATCAAACCTGTTTGAATAACTAAACTTTTTAAAGATTTATGCTCTATTGACTTGAATTGTAAATCCCAACCATAACGAAAATGCAATAATTCTAATTGAGGGTAAGCATTTAAAATTTGAGTAACTTTTCCTAGACTGACAAAGGATTTCATGTAATCGCTTTCATCAACAGAATTGTCTCCGATAAATACAGCTTTTAAACTAGTAAATTTGTGAGAAGCATTAGAAATAATTTCTCTAAAAGTTATAAACTCTTCGTAATTATCATTTGAAGCCACCATCTGACATATTAATGCTTCAACTTGATTAACATTTGGGTCTTGTAATAAAAATGTCAAGTTACCACAATCTACAATATAAGCTGTACCAATTGGATTCTGAATACCAATTTTAGGGTTATAATATTGCTGCTCCCAATCTTCTAGTCTTATAAAAGATAGCTTGGGATTATATTTTAATAAAGCTTGTTTACCTTTTATATTTTTGTGTCTCTTTAATATCCTTGTAGCTAAATAGTTAATTTGGGATGATTCATTTTCCAAATTATTAATCACCAAATCCAAACCCACATCCCCATAATTCAAAGCATCATTCAAAGCAGAAATTTGCACATCAATATTAGAACTATCCAACCGCTTTTTAACACCTTCAATACCTCCTAAAACAGCACCGTGAATCGGTGGTGGTGAATTTCCTCCGAGTACAGCATCGTATTGATTGGGTTGGTTTTGATTGTTTGTCATTTTTATCTACCATTAATTTACTAAATAAGCGAATAAACTTCGTGTTCCTCTGCGTTTAAATATAAAATATTGGATTGTTATTTAACGTTGGGGAGACGTAGCAGTGCTACGTCTCTACATTGGTGTCGGGTTTTCATTTTAATTGATATCTCTGCATCAACCTCCTCACTTTCTCGGAAAACAACCATTCCCCTATAGCATCGGAATATTCAACACCTGTTTGAGTCAATCGCAATATTCTGTTGTTATCAATAACTAATTCCAAATCAATTAATTCCGATAACTCCGAAAAATCGCTAAATAATTCTGTATGAAATTGCTTTTGATATTGATGTAATTTCAATCCTTCATGAGAAAGTAACGATAATAAAATGTACCTTCTGCGCTTCTCTTCAGCATTTAACTGAAAACCATAATTAACAAAATCAAAAGATTCTTCCGGTGTTTGAATATACCCTTGCAATATCTCGCGGATTCCCTTCCCGACCACAGCGTATTCGTTGGAATAATGCAAACCATCGGTATAGGAACGCGCTCCGCATCCTAAACCGACCATTCCGTCTTGTTGACAGCAGTAAACAGGTTCCTGATGGTGTAGAGACGTTATACATAACGTCTCCTCATTAGACGTTACATGTAACGTCTCTACATTTTTTTGAAACATCCGCATTGATTTTTGGATGTATCCTTGTGACAGGAGAAAATCCCTTCCTTGTCGATAACAGTTCAAGCGGATGTCGTCCCATTCTTTATCTGAGGTTCCCAATCCGGTGAGGGGACGAACATATAAGGGATACAAAAATATTTCTTCTGGTTCAAATCGCAATGCTGACCGTATTGATTGCAACCAGGTTTCTACTGTTTGTCCGGGTAATCCGTAGATTAAATCAATGTTGATTGTGGGAAAACCGGCGGCTCGCATTCTTGTTAGTGCTGCTTCTACTTCGGCGGTGGTTTGACGACGGTTAACTGCTACAACCTCCTTTTCAAAGAAGCTTTGGACTCCGATACTGGCACGGGTAACACCTCGCGATCGCAACAGTTCTAATTTCTCTTTCGTAGCGGTTTCCGGTGACATTTCCACCGATATCGGAATAGATTGTAAATTTGCGCCCATCGTATCTTCCGCGACATTCAACACCGTTTCTAAATGGTGAATCGGTAACTGAGTCGGTGTAACTCAACCAAT
>JBCBHT010000463.1:0-4037 GCA_038525335.1 Cyanobacteria bacterium J06621_15
CTAATTTACTTTTCCTACCTTGGGTAATAACTTGTGACAGTCCGGAGGTGCGAAGGACGAAATATAGCCCGTGAATGTAGGGGTAGGATTTTTGTTGCGGACGCTTGAGATTGGTTTCAATGGGGTAACTCAAGCGAGAATTAAGTTGCTGGAGGTATTTGAGAGAGAAATGGTGATAGGTGCTGCTGACTTCAACCCCGTCAGGTTGGAGGAATTCGAGGATTATTTGAAAATCTTGCAGAATTGTTCCTGGGGAATTGAAGGTAATAGTTTGTTGTTGGAGGACTAGTTTTTTATCTTCCGTGAAGCTTGGGAGTTGTTCGCGCAGATGATTAATCATCTAATTTCAACTCAATTGTGTTGAATAAGTTTTACATTTACGGGGTTGCTTGGATTTGATTGTAGATTGAATTTTTGCTTTATTATCAAAGTGCTTGTAAAACTTTATATTCTCATCTTTTCGTTAAAGTGCTGACAGAAAACATAGTGTAGAAATTGGCACTATCGCACTATTGATAGAGCTGTAACTACATTAAGCCTGTGGGACTTTACCGAAAGATTTTCAAGTTTATAAGCAGCTATTCAAACAATTATTTTTTATGTAATTACCTTTACCGTGTTGAAATTAAACACACTGCTACACTAATATCGTTTTTACGGTAATTACGGGTATGGCTTCTTCTCAATTTAGTATCAGGATTCCCCCAGAACTTGATGAGAAAGTTAAGGAATATGCTGTAGTAAATAATACAACTAAGTCAAGGGTAATGATTGATGCTTTGGCTTACTATCTTGGCTGTGTTGATGATGTACCGCTTAGCCGCAAAGTCATGGAATTGGAGAAGAGATTAACAAGTTTAGAGACGGGAATGAGAAACGGAAGTTGTTGCAGTAATGCTAATGCTTAAAAGTTGTAATTTTAACAATCTTGTCAAATTAAAGTTTAATGAATTACCAAGATTTTCAAATAATTGTTGATAAAAATAATAATATTCGCGCTTCTTCTGAACAAGGGGAGGTTTCAGGTGAGTTGCGCTTGGATATCAATAGAACAAAACAAACGTGTTTGTTGATTGAGCATCAGGTGAAAGATGCTCAATTGCTCAAAGGATTAGGTCGGGAACTCTACGAAGCACTATTTCCTGATAAAATTAATGCTCGATTCCACGCTGCGATAGCAAGCGCACAAGCAAATAAATATAGTGTTCGTTTACGTTTAATATTTCAATCTCCTGAATTAGCATCTCTTCCTTGGGAATTTCTCTACGACGAAGATATCAATATCTTTTTGGGAAACAACACCGAAACAGTTCTCTCCCGCTATATTGATGTTCCTCTACAAAAACGCGATATTAAATCTGCAAGTTTACCGCTCAAAGTTTTGTTGGTTATCTCAACTCCTACTAACTTAGCTAAATTGGATGTTGCTGGTGAAGAGAAACTAATCAGGGAAGCATTAGGGAAGCATATAGAAGCTGGAAATATTGAGTTGGATGTATTAAAAGCAGCTACTATCCGCAATATTAACCAAAAGCTGCGAGAAAAGTCTTACAATGTGTTTCACTTTATAGGACACGGTGTCTTTGAAAATAATCAAGGTTTCATTGCTCTTGAAGATAATAATGGTAAATCCCAATTGTTGGATGATGAGAGGTTCGCTAACTTCTTTTTAGGAAATAGCAATGTAGGGTTAGTTGTACTTAATTCCTGTCAAGGTGCAACAGTAGGTTCCAATCAAGTTTTCGCTGGTACAGCACCAAATTTAGTTCGTCGGGGAATACCTGCGTTGGTCGCAATGCAATATTCCATTTTTGATAATACTGCTAAGATTTTCGCCTCGGAATTTTACCGTACTCTAGCGCTAGGGTATCCGGTTGATGAAGCGATTCAAACAACTCGTAATGCGATTTCTATGGAAGTCGGATTAGATAAGCGGGATTTTGCAACACCAGTACTTTATATGCGAGCATCCAACGGAATTATTTTGGATGTAAAAAAAAACTTTTAGAGCAACAATCGCAGAACGAAGAATCTAAAAATAATAAAATAAATAATAATTCTATGCAGTCATTGGAATATCCTGATGGTTCTGTACCTCTTGATTCCCCTTTTTATTTAGAACGGAATGGGGTTGAATCTCTTTGTTATCAAACGCTTAAAAAACCTGCTGCGTTAATTCGGATTAAAGCACCAAAGTTAATGGGTAAAACTTCCTTAGCAAGGCGGATTGTCGCTGAGGGAATAAAGGATAATTATCAAGGGGTGTATTTAGATTTGGGTAGTGTCAACAAGGAAATAATTATCAATCTGGATAAATTTCTCCGCTGGTTATGTAGCAATGTTTCCTTAGAACTTGACCTTGATAATCAAGTAGATAAAACTTGGAATACTACATTATTAGGCAGTAACGACAACTGTACGGCTTATTTTAAAAAGTACGTTTTAAAACAAATAAACTCTCCTTTAGTATTAGTATTAGATGAAGTAGATAGATTATTTAAATTTAGGGAAATAGTGGAAGATTTCTTCGGGATGCTACGTTCTTGGCATGAAAAAGGGAAGATTTCTGATGTTTGGAAACAACTGCGGTTAGTATTAGTTCATTCTACAGAAATTTATATTCCCTTGGATTACCATCAATCGCCTTTTAATGCTGGTGTCCCCGTAGAATTAGAAGAGTTTAATCAGCAACAGGTAAAAGATTTAGCTGCCAGACATGGCATTAATTCTCAGGAAAGTTTGTTAAAAGAATTAAGGGTAATGGTAGGGGGACATCCCTATCTACTACGGTTGGCGATGTATGATGTGGCGACAGAGAAAACAACTTTTAAAGATTTATTACAGTCAGCAACAACTGAAGCCGGAATTTATAGTAATCATCTGCGTTCTTTACTAGATATTTTACGCACTACATCGGATTTGGATTTAGTACAAGCCTTGAAACGGGTAGTTAACTCAAATGTGGGGGTGGAATTAGATTCTATGCAAATTTATAAATTACACAGTTTAGGAATGGTTGTTCGTAAGAATAATCACGTTACACCTCGTTGTCAACTATACCGCGAGTATTTCCGTCGGGTGTTGTAAGGAGCTTTAATTATGACAGCCAATAATTCCAATTTCTATCAGGTAGGAGCCAGTCTCCCGGTTAATGCTCCTAGTTATGTACAGCGACAAGCGGATGAGGAGTTTTACCAAAAATTGCAGGCTGGTAAGTTTTGTTATGTCCTGAATTCGCGACAGATGGGTAAGTCCAGTTTGCGGGTACAAACTATGCAGCGGTTACAAAAACAAGAGACTGTCTGTGCTGCAATTGATTTGACGGGAATTGGTAAGGTAACTAAAGAACAGTGGTATGGGGGAATTGTTTTCAATTTATCAGAAAGCTTTCAGTTGGAAGATAAATTTGATTTTGATTGGCAGGAATGGTGGGAAAAACAGCTAGAAAATCTTTCTCCAGTGCAATGTTTGAGTTTATTTATTGAAAAGATTTTATTAGTCAAGATTCAGCAATCAATAGTTATTTTTGTGGATGAAATTGATAAGGTACTGAGTCAAGATTTTTCTTTAGATGATTTTTTTGCACTGATTCGCTTCTTCCGGAATCAACGAGTTGATAACCCTATTTTTGAACGATTAACCTTTGCTTTGTTGGGGGTAGCAACTCCCGGTGATTTGATTACTGATAAAACCCAAACTCCTTTTAATATTGGAGAAGCAATAGAATTACATGGTTTTAAAATTGATGAAGTTGAACCGTTAATAAAGGGGTTGCAAGGAAGATTTGATACTCCTCAAAAGGTAATGGCAGAAATCTTAGATTGGACGGGAGGACAACCATTTCTCACTCAAAAACTGTGTAAGTTTATGGTGGAAGAATCTGAGAAAGATAATCCCCGTTCTGTAGAAGAAGTAGTAATTAAGCGGATTATTGAGAATTGGGAATCCCAGGATAATCCGGAGCATTTACGAACTATCAGGGATAGAATTATTTCGTCTGAGCAACGAGCAGGATATTTGTTAGAATTGTACCAGCA
>JBCBHT010000464.1:0-4021 GCA_038525335.1 Cyanobacteria bacterium J06621_15
TTGTGTTAGCGCAGCGTGTCCGATAGGACATACGACAGCGTTAGCGTTACTAAAGCCGAGTTGTGCCGCGAGTAAGGTTCGGAGAGCAATATACGCAGTGAGTCGCAAGTCAGACTAAGCGTCTCCCGAAGGAAGACCTAAGAAGACCGTTTTACTCCGTTACACTCGCTTCGGACAAATGTACAATTAATTTTGCCTAAGCACTTAAAAGAAAATTCAAGATGAAGAATGTTTAACAATTCTGATGAAAAAATTCTACAGCTTGATAAATTCACAATGGAACCGCTTCAACTTTCTGATTTGGATTCTCTCACGACAATTTGGTCAGATCCAGAAGTGACTAAATTTCTTCCCAGTCGTGGTCTTCCTATTCCTAGAGAAAAGGTTGAAAAAGCTCTCACATCATTTGTTGAGCATTGGCAGAAAAGAGATTACGGAATTTGGAAAATTGTCGAAGATGCAGCGGATAAAATGATTGGCTATTGTGGGCTTCGTTATTTAGAAGAATTAAATGAAGTTGAACTGCTTTATGGATTAGACAAAGCATATTGGGGAAGCGGAATTGCGACAAAAGCAGCAAAAGCTTCTGTTAAATACGGTTTTGAGGTAGCTAATTTAAATAGAATTATTGCGCTGGCTTTACCAGATAATCAAGCTTCAAAAAAAGTGATTGAAAAAACTGGCTTTAAATACGAAAAGCAAATACATATTTTTAATTTAGACGGTCTTTATTACTCTTTAGAACGTGAGAAATAAGTTTCGTGATTCTGGCTTTTTGCAGCAGTCTCAGAAACCCGGTTTCTTTACAATTTCACAACGCAGTAATGGTAACTTAACGACTAGAAACCGGGTTTCTTTGTGCTTATTGATAATGTTTCAATATATCAGGTGATTCCAAAATTCACAAACTAAGGTAATATAAGCAGAGTTACTTACTGAGTCAATTTATATACTAATTAATTGGAATTAATATGGTAACTAACTCTACTAGTTTTCCAGATATTAAAAACCATTGGGCAAGAAAATTTATTGAAGCTCTAGCAACAAGAAGGATTTTAAATGGTTATCCCGACGGTAGTTTTCGTCCCAATAATTCGGTAACTAGGGCTGAATTTGCTGCAATTATAACTTCAACTTTTGACACGATTCCTAAAAGAAGGGAATATATACCTTTTGTTGATGTTCCTAGAAATTATTGGGCTTATTCAGCAATTAAGAAGTCCTATGAAACAGTTTTTATTACCGGATTTCCTAACCGTGAATTTCGTCCTAAAAATCGTATCACTCGAGCTAATGCTTTAGTTTCAATTATTAGCGGTTTGAGATTTACCGAAACTGTTGAACGCGATTTATTAAACAGATTACCGGAATTTTATCGGGATTATAATCAAATTCCAGAATACGCCAAAATCGCGATGGCTATCTCTACAAAAGCTGGTTTGGTTGCAAGTTATCCAGATATTAAATTATTAAATCCAACTTTAGCAGCAACAAGAGCAGATATTTCTGTATTTGTTTATCAAGCTTTGGTTTATTTAAATCAAGCAGAAGAAATAGAATCACAATATTTAGTTTCACCACAATCTTCAACAATAAATCCAGATAAAATTCGGAAATACGATATTATTTGTTTTGGTGATGAAGTTCCTGGTGTTTTAACTTTAGTATGTGCTTCAAGAGAATATCATCGTCGCACGGGAAAATATCCTCGGAGCTTATTATTATTTAAAGGTAATTCTCAATTAGGAATTGGTGGTCATTTAGTTAGAGGTGGTTTAGCTTATCTTGACCGTTCTGCGGTACCGATTTCAATTCGTCAACAGTACGATTTAGATACTTTTGGAGATTCACCAGCAATTTATGATGAATTTTTAGAACGTTCTGGAGTTTATCAAATAGCTTTAAATCCAGAAAAGGCTAATACTGCTCTACGTAAAATGCTGCAGGAAATAAAAGCAGATGTTCTCAGTAATGCAGAAATTAAATCGGTAATTAAAGAAGGAAATCAAATAAGCATTGTTGAATTAAATAGAGGTGAATTTTACAAAGCCAAGCATTTTATTGACTGTACTGTAAATGCTGAATTAGCGCAATTTGCTGGAGTTAGGAAGTTAAGAGGTTTTGAAACTTTTGGTTTACCAGATTCTGAATTATCAGTAACTTTAACCTTTCAAACTAAAGGATTGACTCTCGATAGATTAAAAAGAATAGAATACGAATATTTAGCAGGTTTTGTAGACAAAAATAACAATCAGTTTCAAAGGTTATTAAATATTGCTGCTGGTAATAATTCAGAATTTGCAGATTATTTAAGACAAGATTTACTTGATAAAAATGGTAATTTGAAAACGATGTACGCTGGTAGAGACTACATCGATGTTCGTTCCAAAGCTTTATCAATTGCTTATCATAGTTTTCGTGGAACACCCTTATCCTTACAAACCAGCGGAAGTATTCTAGATAATGGCAATATCGCTATTTTAAATGATAATACTTTATCTTGGAATGCTTTACTATTCGATGTAAATGCACAACAAGCAGAAACCTTAGCAAGAAACAAAGCGTTGCCAACATCTAAAATGCTTCAGGAAATGAATTTTGTTGCTAATTGGTTTAAAAATATTGGTGCTAGGGAAGTAATACCAGCTTCCGAATTATACATCCGTCATGCAGGAAATATTACCGGAGCAGTACAACCTCTTACAGGTGCAGAAATGTTAGCTGGAGGAGTTCCAGAAAATGAAGCTTTAGGAACCTTTGGCTACCATTTTGATATTCGTGGAGGTATCAAAGGTTTGGGTAATAGAAGCTCTGAAAAAGGATTAGAGCAAGTTAGTTTACATTTACCACCATTAACCAACTTTGGCATTCAACATGCTTTAGTTAAAGATGTTCCCAATCTTGCTGTCATCAGTCCTGCTTCTGGGTTTGAAGGTTACGCTTGCTCCGCTGGTAGAATCGTAGAATTTAACTGTGGTGTCGGACAAGGTTTAGGAATTGGAATTGGAATAGCTCTTTCTCAAAACCGTCTTCTTGCAGGTATTTCAAATGTAGAGGTGCGTGAAGTTTTGGTAGATACGGGACGTTTACCAAAGATATATGGAGTTAGCTATATTGAGCAAGCAAGGGAATTGGATGTTTTTGAGAATTTGATTGCTTGATGTATTTTTATAAGTTGATATGGAAAAAAATAATATTTTCGAGACAATCATTGATAACAATTTACCTCAACTAAAAGAAATTATTCAAAGTGGGATTAATGTTAATCAGAAACATTCAGAAATACAATTAACTCCGCTAATACAAGCAATTAATTTACGTCGATTGGAGATTATTCAAATTCTTCTTGAAGCAGGAGCAGACCCAAATTTATGTCAGGATATTTATGCAACACCGTTAGAATTAGCAACTTCTTTAGGGAATATTAAAGTAATTAAAATTTTACTTAGAGTGGGTGCGAATCCAAACTTTTTTGGTATTGGTAGTTCTGCTTTGGAAAGAGCAATTCGTATCGAACGTATTGATATTATTAAAATTTTGATTGATGCAGGAGCAGATTTAAATAATAAAAACAGAAGTTTTATCTATGCTGCTAATAATGGAAAATTTGAAATTGTCAAATTATTAGTGGAAACAGGTG
Source organism: Cyanobacteria bacterium J06621_15 (assembly GCA_038525335.1). GTDB lineage: Bacteria > Cyanobacteriota > Cyanobacteriia > Cyanobacteriales > Nostocaceae > Rivularia. The sequence goes on from JBCBHT010000464.1 coordinate 3,641, forward strand.
GTGTTTACATTAATTTTAAAAATAGATACGGAGAAACAGCTTTAGATAAAGCAAGATATTGGGGATATCAAGAAATAGTTGATTATTTGCTTCCTTGGGCGAAATAAATCATTATAAAATGTAAATTTTCAATAAATTGGTGCGTGACGGTATATCCTAATCGTCTCTTTATGCTTTGTAAATCATCGTAACCGTCACACACCCTACTGGCTATGTTAGAATTTCGATTTTACCCTAAATCATTTGGCGCTGTGAACGCGAAGCGTTTTCTCGTTCGTAGAGTAGCGCAACTACGAACCTAGAAAAAATTGCACAGCAAAAAACACCTCCCGATTTATCGGAAGGTGTCTCTATGACGTAGAGACGTAAATAAAGCTTTAC
>JBCBHT010000465.1:0-3996 GCA_038525335.1 Cyanobacteria bacterium J06621_15
TCAAGCTTGGTTAGATTCTGGATGCAAAGATGTTCGGAGTTTTTTACTAGCTTTTAAAGCATCAATTAAAGCATTAAAACTGTATTTATTAGATGTGAGTTTTGCCGATGAAGAAGTAGCTAATGCTTGTATCTGTCCTTTATCAGCTTCTTTCCACTGAAATCCAGCAATTCCAGCAAAAATAAATATAATTAAGCCAGCAGCAAGTGCAAAACGAGTTTTTTGTTTTTGAATTTGCAGCTTTTGTTTTTGTTGTTCTAGTTGACTTTTAGTTCTCTCTGCTTCTAATTTTTCTTGTTCTAATTGACTTTTAGTTCTCTGTACTTCTAGCTTTTCTTCAAGTTCGCGTTTTTCTCTTTCTTGACTAGCAGAAATAAAGTCATTATCTTGACTGCTTAAACTTTTATCAATTTGCCACTTTAATGCTCCCATGAGTGCTTGACCCCGGAGTAATCGCGATTCATCTTTGCATCCAGAATCTAACCAAGCTTGAAAAGTTTCTGCATAAGGTCGTAGTTTATTCAATTCTGTTTCTACCCATTTTTCATTAAAAACTAACTGATAAATATGGTTATAAACTCGTAATTTTCCATCTCGCTTTACTACCAATCTCGTTAACCTCAGTTCCATATGTTCTGCACTATTGTTTGCATCAATTTCTCCTTGAGAAACTATTTGCTGATACAAACCCAACAAGATACCAGTTCGCTTTTCACCACTTTGCAGAATTCTGTTGCGAATTGTTCGTAAATGCTCTGGTTCGTCTTGTGCTTCCCAGTTATCAATGATTTTTTCTCTTACCAAATTTTCTAAATAAGCTGCTTCTTTTCCAGGAACAACTTGGCTTTCCGCAGCCAATAATAACTTACAACCATTTTGTGTTAAAAATGGTTGTCCTCCCGTCCATCCCAGCACTGACTCCATTAAAGTTTGAGGATTACCTATTTTTTCTAATCCTTGCATGAGTGGTTGTGCTTCTTCTAATTGAAAACCTGTTAATTCTATTGCTTGACCAACATTAAAAGATGTTCTATCTTTTTCATTAATTAAATCTGAGGGAGTCGCTACACCTAAGAGTGCAAAAGCTAAACGTTTATATTCTATATTTTCTGCTCCCTTGTTAAAGTAAGCTCGAATAGCAGCAAAAAAATCATTCTTAAAAGAGACGTTGAGTAAACTATCAATTTCATCAAGAAAAATTACCATTTGACTCGATTTTTTGACAAGTAGTACTTGTTCGATAAATTCTGTGAATAATTGAATGGGAGGAAGATATTCGCGCTCTCTAAACCAAGTTCTTGGGTTGAATTCTGCTGATAAATTAAAGCTTTTAGCTAAACTACGGATTAACCCACCATACCAGCTTTTAATAGTGATTTCTTGCGTACCAATCTCAGTAATATCAATTGACGCACAAGCTATTCTCTCCGCTTGTAATCTTTCTATTGTTCGCACCTTCAAGCTTGATTTACCCATTTGTCGAGAAGTTAATACATAACAAAGTTTTCCTGCTTTGAGTGCTTGATAAAGTTCTTCATCAGCTTTACGGTAAACATAGGTTTTTGCATCGGCTGAAAGACAACCTCCTGCTTGATATGTAAAATTATTTTGAGTATTCATAGGATGAAAAGTAAATAGTAAATTGAAAATAAAGACAACAATTTTGGATATGACTTTGAAACTTTACGGTAAGCTAAAGTCAATACCCAAACTTAGATTTTGAATGTACAAAAGAGGATAGAAAGAGAATTTATTGGTCGATAAAATCAAAGCGGTCGCGAAAATATTCTCTATATAATTCGCAGCTTATTTTGACTTCACTACCTGATGATTTTACTAATCCAATTCTGTCTAGGTCGTATGCCTGTTTTGGTGAAATACAGACTGTACCGGCAGTTTTGACAACCTTTTGTAAAGCTGTTGTTAATTCCGTATCTTTTTGGACGATTTGCCAATAATGACGTAGTAGGTTCCCGTATATACCTTTATCTGTGGCAGAAGTTTGCAGTAATTGTTCGAGGTTATTATTGGGGTTAAGTTGCAGATTCACAAATGCTTGTTTAATAAGATAAGGGTGTCCCCCAACTTTATTTATTAGCGGTTGAATTTGCCGTAAATCCCACTCCAAACTGTGTTTTTTCGCCAACAAAAGCACCTGTTCTGGAGTAAATTCAGGTAATTCAATTGGTACACCAACATTGAAAGGAGACTCGTTTATCTTTAGAGGAATATATACTTCCGTCGAATGAACTATTACTATCCGTAGCTGTTTCCAGATGGGATGAATTTTTGCTTGTTCGTGCCAAGCTCTTAATAATCCTAAGAATTCTCCTGCTATTTTCTGGTGGGGAAATATCCGCTCAACGCTATCCAACCACAAAATCATAGGAGCAGATGATTGTGTGAGTAAATATTCTTCAAAATAAGCAGTACAGTTAATTTTGGGGGTAGAAAATTCTTCGTCCCAATATTCTGCTAATTGATTTTTGACGTGTAAGCTCTGACTGAGACTTGCACAGAACCACTTGAGGAAGTTTTTTAAAGAACTGAAATCATCTCTCTCTGCACAATGCATGTCTAATAGAGTGGTACGGTATCCCTGATGTGCCATTTCCCTCAATATTCTCACCATCAAAGATGTTTTTCCCATCCAACCAGGTGCTTTAATTCTTAGCAAACCACCAGGTTGAGAAAGGGTTTTTTTGCATATTTCTTCAATTGGTGGACGCTCGATATAAATAAAATTATCGGCTTCTTCTTGAGCAATTTCCCAAGCTCCAACATCATTACTATCGCTATCGTCATTTTCGCTACTAACCGTCGTATCCGCAATTTCTTGCCAATTCAAATTAAGAAGGCGACAAAGTTCAGTAAAATTTAGATAATCAACCGGTCTACCTCTAAGAAAATTACTCACGGTAGCTAGAGAAAGTTCTGATGCTTCTGCCAAATCCCTTTGACGCGGAAATCCTTGTCTTTGAACCGCTGCTTTGACTTTTTTGATATAGTCTTTGTGTACTCTAATAGAACGCCCCATAACTATATATCTTGGTTTTATGTATATTTACTACTCTACCTTGAGTATTTAAAGATATATATGAAGTCCGTATTAAGTCAGATATAAGTCAGTTACGAGGAATTATTGGTTTGATGAAGAGCTTGTAAACTTGCTTAGTAATATCGTGTCATTGCGAGCGATAGCGAAGCAATCTCAACACTTCGAGATTGCTTCGTTTCACTTCGTTCCACTCGCAATGACGAATACACAATTAATTTTGTCTAGATTTATTATATTAATTCTAACGTTTGCAGGCAGGGATGCCCGCACCACAAAATTGATTTCAATAATAAAAGCACAAATCTATTGGTAAATTCGATAAGCTTACAAAAGCAGTTTCGCGAACTTAGAAAATGACCGCAATTAGCCCAACGATTTTAGCTCTCGACTTTGATGGTGTAATCTGTAACGGACTGATAGAATACTTTCAAGTTGCTTGGCGTACTCACTGCAAATTTTGGTCTTGTACTAACCAAACCCAAACAGAAGAACTAGCAAATCAATTTTATCGTCTTCGTCCGGTAATTGAGACTGGATGGGAAATGCCAGTTTTAATTAAAGCATTATTAGAAGGATATGAAGAAGATAAAATTTTGCAAGAATGGCACGATATATCCCAAAAAATTCTTCGTCAAAATGATTTTTCTTCCCAGGAAATTGCTTTTAGCTTAGATACACAGCGCGATGAATGGATAGCCAATGATTTAGAGGGTTGGCTGAGCATGCACAAATTTTATCCAGGAGTAATTGAAAGAATTCAAAATATTTATAATACTCAAACTGCACTATATATAGTTACAACTAAAGAAGGAAGATTTGTCAAAGAATTATTACAAAAAGCAGGTTTTGATTTACCGCGAGAAGCAATTTTTGGTAAAGAAGAAAAACGTCCAAAATACGAAATATTGCGAGAATTAAAACAAGAATCTAACGATTTA
>JBCBHT010000466.1:0-3949 GCA_038525335.1 Cyanobacteria bacterium J06621_15
GGTAAAACCTTTTATTGGGGAATAGGGAGTAATGAGTAAAAAGTAAGAAGTAAGAAGTAAGAAGTAAGAAGTAAGAAGTAAGAAGTAAGAAGTAAATAATCACAAATCTAGAATATAAAATCCGAAATCTAAAATCTAAAATCTAAAATCGAATGTCTAGCTATTTTTTAATTGTTGATTTAGAAGCAACCTGTTCCAATGATGGTAGTGTTCCTCGGGAGGAAATGGAAATTATTGAAATTGGTGCGGTTATGCTGAACCGTTCTACTTGGGAAATTGATTCGGAATATCAAAGGTTTATTAAACCTGTAATACATCCAAAATTAACTAAATTTTGTACTGAGTTAACTACGATTAATCAGCAAGATGTTGAGACAGCAGCGACTTTTCCAGAGGTAATGATTCAATTTAAAAAATGGATTGATAACTATCCTAAAAATATTTTCTGTTCTTGGGGGAATTATGATAAAAATCAGTTTATTCAAGATTGTGCATTTCATAATGTGCGATTACCTTTTGGTTCCGAACATCGAAACATAAAAAAGGAATTTTCTTCATATCTTGGAACTAAGAAGAAATTTGGGATTACTCAAGCTTTAGACAATTTAGGATTAAAATTTGAGGGAGTTCACCATCGTGGTATTGATGATGCTCGGAATATTGCGACTATTTACCAATATATGAATCAGAATAAAGCTCAATATTAAAATTTGAATATAGTAATTTTTTCTGCTCTAAAAATGTATTGGTTCAATGGCAAATTAATCGAATCCGAAACTATTCAATTACCAATTAACGAACCCGGATTATTATTCGGTGCAACAATTTTTACAACTATCCGAGTTTACGAAAAATCTCTCGACCACCGTTTAACTCACTGGGAAGCACATCAAAAACGTCTGATTTATTCCGTAAAAAATCTCGGTTTTCAACAACCATCATGGCAAAATATTCGCCGTGGTACGGAAATTCTCATCAATAATTATCCGATTATCAGGATAACCTTGTTTCCCGATGGAAAAGAATGGATAACTGGTAGGTTAATTCCTGAAAATTTAAAAGAAGAACAAAAAAACGGTGTTAGCGTAACTATTCCGCTATGGTCACAGTACCGTAGTTTACCTTCTCATAAAACGGGAAATTATTTGGCTCCTTGGTTGGAACGAAAAAATGCTTTGCAAAAAAATTGTCGTGAAGCGATTTTGACCGACGCTGCGGGAAATTGGTTAGAAACTACTACTGGTAATCTTTGGGGATGGTGCGATGAATGTTGGTTTACTCCACCTTTGAGTACGGGAATCTTACCGGGAATTATGAGAGAACAAATTATAAATTGGTTACGAGACCATCAATACCAGGTCAAAGAACAACCCTTTACCAACCAGTTAGTTCAAAAATTTGTATCGCTAGCCTACACCAACTGTGTAGTGGAAATACTACCAATACACCAAGTCATTCATCCTGTGGTAAAGCTACAATATGATCCCAGACACGATAGTTTTAAGAAATTACGAAGATATTTACTAGCATGATGTGTATGCATTCTGGTATACGTTAAGATAAGTTAACATAATTCTTAAAATTTTCATCTCTTTTAGAGACGCGACGCGACAAAGAAAAAAACAGGAGGATTGACCTCGGTGAATAATAAAAGATGGAGAAATGCGGGGCTGTATGCACTGCTTTTTATTGTTGTAATTGCTTTAGGAACGGCGTTTTTTGATAATAATCAAGCCCAGAATGTTGAATCATGGCGCTATAGTCAGTTTGTTCAAGAGGTTGAAAACGGTAGAGTCGAAAAAGTTAGTTTAAGTTCGGACAGGTCTACTGCTGTAGTCAAAACAAATTTTGACGATAGTAAGAAGCGCGTAACTTTGGTAAACGACCCGGAATTAATTAAAACTCTTACCCAAAATAACGTTGATATCTCGGTATTACCTCAAACTGATGAAGGTTTTTGGTTTAAAGCACTTAGCAGCTTATTTTTCCCAGTATTACTTTTAGTTGGTTTGTTCTTCTTGCTGCGACGCGCTCAGAGCGGTCCTGGTAGCCAAGCGATGAACTTTGGTAAGTCAAAAGCCAGAGTGCAAATGGAACCGCAAACCCAGGTAACATTCGGTGATGTTGCTGGTATCGACCAAGCAAAGTTGGAATTAAACGAAGTAGTAGATTTCCTCAAAAATGCCGACCGCTTTACTGCTGTTGGTGCAAAAATTCCTAAAGGTGTACTTTTAGTAGGACCTCCTGGAACTGGTAAAACTTTGTTAGCTCGTGCTGTAGCTGGTGAAGCTGGGGTTCCTTTCTTCTCCATCTCCGGTTCTGAATTCGTAGAAATGTTTGTCGGTGTTGGTGCTTCTAGGGTTCGCGATTTGTTCGAGCAAGCTAAAGCAAACGCTCCTTGTATCGTATTCATCGATGAAATTGATGCAGTAGGTCGTCAGCGTGGTGCTGGTTTAGGTGGTGGTAACGACGAACGGGAACAAACCCTTAACCAGTTGCTTACCGAGATGGATGGTTTTGAAGGTAACACCGGAATCATCATTATCGCTGCTACCAACCGTCCCGACGTACTCGATGCAGCATTATTACGTCCCGGACGTTTCGACCGTCAAGTAGTTGTGGACCGTCCCGACTACGCTGGTAGAGTGGAAATTCTTAAAGTTCACGCTCGTGGTAAGACTTTAGGAAAAGACGTTGATTTAGATAGAATTGCTCGTCGTACTCCTGGTTTCACAGGTGCGGATTTATCCAACTTGCTCAACGAAGCGGCTATTCTAGCAGCAAGACGCAACTTGACCGAGATTTCGATGGACGAAATCAACGATGCTATCGACCGTGTATTAGCTGGACCCGAGAAGAAAGACCGGGTAATGAGCGAAAAACGCAAAGAATTAGTAGCATACCACGAAGCCGGTCACGCTTTAGTTGGTGCGTTGATGCCAGATTACGACCCAGTACAGAAAATCAGCATAATTCCTCGCGGACGTGCTGGTGGTTTAACCTGGTTTACTCCTAGCGAAGACCGTATGGACAGTGGTTTATACAGTCGCGCTTATTTGGAAAACCAAATGGCTGTAGCATTGGGTGGACGTATCGCTGAGGAATTAATCTACGGTGAAGAAGAAGTTACCACCGGTGCTTCCAATGACTTACAGCAAGTAGCTAACGTAGCTCGTCAGATGGTGACTCGCTTCGGTATGAGCGATAATCTTGGACCAGTTGCATTGGGTCGTCAGCAGGGTAACATGTTCCTCGGTCGTGACATTATGTCCGAACGCGATTTCTCCGAAGAAACCGCAGCTACAATCGATGCAGAAGTAAGAGACTTAGTTGATGTTGCTTACAACCGTGCCAAGACAGTATTGCAAGAAAACCGTCACATTCTTGATAAATTAGCAGATATGTTAGTTGACAAAGAAACCGTAGACGCTGAAGAATTGCAAGGTTTGTTAGCAAGCAATGATGTGAAAACAGCAGCTTTTGCTTAATTCAGTTAACAGTTAGCAGTAACCAGTCATCAGTGAAGAGTTAATTAGAAGCCGCTAACTAATATTAAAAGAGGTAGTTCTAGAACATACTAGAATTACCTCTTTTTTTTGGGGTGTGTTGTTGCATAAAAATACGAAGTTTTGATTTCACATTGTAGGAGACGTAGCAGTGCTACGTCTCTACAAGAGTTTCGGGTTTACAACAAAATGTAATTAAAAACTGAATAATTAGAATATCACCCTCAAGGGTACTTAATTTTATTAGGAATTCTAACTGTAGTTATAGAAGTTAAGTCATGTAATAAACTATTTATCTACAGGTTAAACAAATGACTAATACAATTGATTGTCCTACTTTTAAACCAACCTTACGAGTTGGAAATCGCGGTCAGGATGTGAAAGAGATGCAAAAACGTTTAGAAAAAAGATTTGCATCTCTTTCACATCCTGACCGCGATTTC
>JBCBHT010000467.1:0-3920 GCA_038525335.1 Cyanobacteria bacterium J06621_15
CCTAATACTCGCACTCAAGTAGTCGTATTAAAATTAGAATCTTCTTTAATATCTCAAATTAATCCAGGTCAAACAGTCAGGTTAAAGCTAACAGATACAATTCCGACAGAAGGATTTTGGTTACCAAATAAAGCTTTAACTCAAGGATTGCGCGGACTGTGGACTAGTTACGTTTTAACAAAGCCTTCTTCAGAAAATACAAATGCTCCTAGAGATGCTTTTATGCTTGAACAGCGAACCGTAGAAATATTGCATCAAGAAAGTGACAGAGTTTTGGTAAGGGGTACTTTACAACCGGGTGACAGAATTGTTGCTAACGGAGTTCATCGGTTGGTTCCCGGTCAGATTGTGCGTCCAATTGGGGAATGAGGAGAGAGAGGGGGAAGAGGGGGGAGAGGGGGAAGAGAAATTAATTTTTAACTCTTTTAATCAATCTTTAATTGACAATTTTCTTAATACATAATGGTGCGTTACGGCATTATCAAAGTCATAATCTTTCAGTTGAATTATCTCGTGCCGTAACACACCCTACAAATTATTTTAATCAATATCTAATTCACAATTTTCTTAATACATAATGGTGCGTTACGGCATTATCAAAGTCATAATCTTTCAGCTGAATTATCTCGTGCCGTAACACACCCTACAATTTTTTAATCCAAAATCCAAAATCTAAAATCGTCATGGTTCTTCCTTTTTTTCGCAATACTCGTCTTCTAATTCTAAGTTTTGTACTGATAATATTTTGGGGACTTTCTGCGTTTCAATCTTTACCTCGTCAGGAAGATCCGCAGTTAGTAGCTCGGACTGCTATTATTACTACGATTTTTCCTGGAGCTAGTGCTGAACGGGTGGAAGCGCTGGTAACGGAGGTGATTGAGTCGGAAATGTCTGAGGTTGAGGAAATTGATACTATTACTTCCGATTCTCGGATTGGTTTATCTACGGTTTCGATTGAATTAAAACAAACTGTAAGTGAAGCGGAACCTGTCTGGACGAGGGTTAGGGATAGGTTAGCTGATGCAGAACCTCAACTTCCACCGGGAGTGTTGGAACCGGATTTGGATGAAGCGGAAACTAGAGCTTTTGCTGTAATCCCAACTCTGGTCTGGGAAGGAGAAGGAGAACCCAATTACGCTATTTTACGACGCTTTGCTCAAGAGCTTGACGTACAAATTCGAGGTGTTCCGGGAACGGAGAAGGTTGATACTTTTGGTTTCCCTTCAGAAGAAATTACCGTCGAAATTAATCCCTCAGATTTAGCAGCAGTGGGGTTAAATGCTGTTCAATTGTCGCAGCAAATTCAGCAGAGCGATGCTAAAGTTAGCGCTGGACAATTGCGGAGTCCGCGAAATACTGTAGCGATAGAGGTGGAAGGGGAACTTGATTCTCTGGAACGAATCCGTCAAATTCCGATTTCTTCGACTAACAACGGACAGTTTACTCGCTTGGGGGATATCGCTAGGGTTAATAGAGGTGTTAGGGAACCTTTAACCGATTTGGCTTTGATTGGTAGTAAACCGGGGGTTGCTCTGGGTGTGCTGATGGAACCGGGGAACCGGATTGATTTATGGGCTAAAAGAATTCGCGAACGAATAGATGATTTTCGCGAACGTTTGCCAAATGGGATTAAATTAGAAGTTATTTTCGACCAAAGCAGTTATGTTGAAAACCGTTTAGATAATTTAATTTCAAATCTATTATTTAGTGCTTTTCTTGTAGTTGTCGTAACTTTTGTGGGGATGGGTTGGAGGTCTTCTCTGATTGTTGGAGCAGCACTTCCATTAACTGTATTTGCGGTATTTGGTGAATTGCAGGTTTTTGGTATTCCGATTCATCAAATGTCGGTATCGGGATTGATTATTGCTTTGGGTTTGTTGATTGATAATGCAATTGTTGTTGTTGATGAAATTCAGGTGGAACTCGAACATGGATTAAAACCAAAGGATGCTGTGGTGAAAACGGTTAATTATTTGACGGTTCCTCTATTAACATCGAGTTTAACCACAATTCTTACCTTTTTACCGATTGGTTTATTACCAGGAGGAGCGGGGGAATTTGTTGGTTCCATCGCTTGGGGGGTAATTATGTCTCTGGTTTCTTCTTTAGTGATTTCTTTGACGGTAATTGCTGCGCTGTCGGGTCGTTTTTTGGCTAAAACTCAAGTCGAAGAGTCAGATATTCGTCCAAAACGCAAATCCCGTAAATCTCGACTTTTAGCAAAAATCAAAAACCCTCATGCTTGGTGGAATTCGGGTTTTTCTTCTCCTTTCTTAGGTCGGATTTATCGTAAAACTTTAAACTGGGCTACAGCGAAACCTTTAATTGCTGTTGTCCTAACATTTATCTTACCGATTTTGGGTTTTATAAATGTAGGTTCCCTACCGACACAGTTTTTCCCTTCTCTAGCTCGCGACCAATTTCAAATTGAAGTCGAGTTTCCCGCTCAAACTTCTATAGCTCAAAGTCGCGAGGATGTATTGTTAGCTCGTAAATTAATTCAAGAACATTCCGAGGTTGAGGAAGTTCACTGGTTTGTCGGTGAAAGCGCTCCCAAGTTTTACTATAACTTTACTGGTGGGATAAGAAATGCTGCATACTACGCTCAAGCAATGGTACAGCTAAATACCAATCAGGGAGTTCCTCAATTAATTCGGACTTTACAAAGTGAGTTGGATTCAGCATTCCCTAGCGCTAGAGTTTTAGTTAAACAATTGGAACAAGGACCACCATTTGAAGCTCCGGTGGAAATGCGGTTATATGGTTCCGATATCCAACAATTACGAATATTAGGTAGTCAAGTTAGGGAAATTTTGACACAGATACCTGATGTTACCCATGTTAGGGATGATTTGACCGAAACTTTACCCAAGTTGGGATTAGAAGTAGACGAAGAACAAGCAAGATTAGTCGGACTTGATAACAGAACTATAGCGCAACAGTTAGAAAGTTATTTAGAAGGTTCTGTAGGTGGTTCGATTCTCGAATCTACAGAAAATTTACCTGTAAGAGTAAGAATTGCCAATTCAAATCGAGGAGATTTATCTCAAATTGCTTCGTTGAACTTACAACCAACTCAACAAGGTGGTGGAGAATCAAATTTACGTCCTTTATCAGCATTAGGAAAGTTTAATCTGGTTCCCCAACTAGCAAAAATTTCCCGACGTAACGAACAAAGAGTGAATACCGTCCAAGCTTTTATTTCTGCTGGGACTTTACCTTCAGTAGTTTTGGAACAATTACAAGAACGTTTGGAAACAGAAAATTTTGAATCTAAACTTCCTCCCGGATACAGATACGAATTTGGTGGAGAACAAGCAGAAAGCGGTGAAGCTACGGGAAATCTGATGTCTACCGTGGGATTGTTGGGGTTGATTATGGTGATTACCCTAGTGCTATCCTTGGGTTCCTTCCGAATGGCTGGTATCGTGTTTGCTGTAGGGATTGGTTCGGTTGGTTTGGCTTTATTTGCTCTGTGGGCTTTTGGTTCGGTATTTGGATTTATGGCAATTGTGGGAACAATGGGCTTGATTGGGATTGCGATTAACGGTGCAATTATTATTTTGTCAGCCTTTAACGAAGATGAAGGAGCAAAGAGCGGTGATGTTAAAGCGGTAAGGGAAGTTGTAGTGAAAGCAACTCGTCACGTCTTAACTACAACTATTACAACGATGGTTGGCTTCATTCCCTTGATTAGCGATGGCGACCCATTCTGGCTACCTTTGGCAATTGCGATCGCAGGTGGGATTGGTGGTTCTCCGCTACTGGCGCTTTATTTTACTCCTGCTGCTTATTTGTTGGTGAAAGGACGGAGGAAAAATACGAGGAAAAAGAAGCAGCTTTTGCTTCCTCCGGCGGTTTCTTGATGTTGGGTAGTGGAGATAATCTTGCTAGAATGAGGAATTTTAAATTTTGTATAG
>JBCBHT010000468.1:0-3920 GCA_038525335.1 Cyanobacteria bacterium J06621_15
CTTTTCTTCGCTGTTATCATCACTTTTAATAGATTCTAGCTTCAATTCTTCATTGATTGGAGTTTCTGTAACTTCTTGAGTAATTTCCGAGCCATCAATTTCTTTATCCCAATCATAATTCTCTTCATTCATCTGCGATTCATTGTTATTCATATTTAATTGTTCTGGATTATTTTCAACCTGCATATCTTCTCGAAGAGTTAAAGTGGTTTTTCTTGGTCTGCCTCTTTTTCGTTTCATTTTTCTATAACTCATATATCTGCATCCTCATAATTAAAAATCTTGCTACATGAAATTACTCAATCCTGCATCGTCATAAACGTGATTTTCTGAATCATTATTAATTGAATGAAACGCTCTATCATGAGAATTAGAAGAAGAACATCGGCATAAAGGCTTTAGAGGAGCATCTTCTAATCCTGCTAACTCAACAATCTCTTGTGCCTGTTTTCTCAGAGCTTGTATACAGCTTCTAGCTATACGCTGTACTTCTTTTTCATCATCTGAGTAATTAGCTATAGCGTGAGTTAGCCAAAATGAACGAACTGCTACAAGCATCATTTGGGTTTTACCAGTCATCAAATTAGACTGAATATGTTTCATTAATTGGATATCCATTAGACATCTCCGAAAAATAATTAAACTCTGATAAAATAATATAAAAGGGTGTTTTATCAGAGTTTTATGAGTAACGTATTAGAGTATATTGAAACGAATCCTAAAGAAACACAGCGCTTACTTGGTTTAAAGTATGAGCAATTAAAACAGCTTCTAGAAAAAGTGATAGAACTACATAATTGCAAAGTCGAATTGGCTGAATCTAAAAAAGTAAGAATTATCCGAGGTGGAGGTGGTCGAAAACCCAAATTATCACCACCTGAGCAGGTAATATTAACTTTAACATATTTGAGACATTTGACAACGTTTCAACTTCTTGGTATCCAATTTGGAGTTAGCGAAAGCACTGCAAACGATACATTTAATTATTGGTTGCCATTATTAAAAGAATTGCTACCATCAAGTTTACTTGAAGAGGTAAAAAAAACGCCAGTGAAGAAGAAATTGTAAAAGAGATTTTAACCGAATTCGAGTTAATAGTAGATAGTTATGAACAGCCTATAGAAAGACCTAGCGACTATAAAGAACAAAAAAAATATTATTCAGGTAAAAAAGTAAATCATACTCGAAAAAGCCAATTAATCGTCTTACCAAATGGAAAAGATATTGTTGATGTAGTTTCTAACAAACCTGGACCGAAAAGCGACATAAGTATATTTAATGAAAGTAAGAAAGGTTTTGACCCAGAACAAAAATTTCATGGTGATAAAGCATATCAAGGAGGACAATCAATAAAAACTCCGAAGAAAAAACCAAAAAACAAAGAGTTAACTATTGAAGAAAAAAATAAAAATAAACAGCTAGCATCTGAGCGAATTTATGTAGAACACTTAATCCGTTTAGTAAAGGTCTTTAAAGTAGCTCAAGAAAGATTTAGATTAAATTCACGTAAATATGAACAGATAATAATGACTATTTGTGGACTTGTTAGGCTCCGAATTGGTACATTTATTTTTTAGTTACTATAAAATTGAATATTTTCATCTCAAAATTATTTTAGGTAGATGCTATTTTTTCACTAGTTATCAATAGAGAGCATCTGTAATACCTAATTTTGTGTACCAACTAACTATCTTTGCAGATTGGCGATCGCAGTCTGAAATTTAGTTATAGTAACACTTTGTTTGTTTTCGGAGATGTCTATTGGCTTACATGGTTGATAGCGCCAACGGAAATCGATTTGTTTGTGCATCAACTTACCTGTTGTGAAAAGTATAAAAATACGCTGTAAACATCAGCCAAACGACTTCCCAAACCGAAGCTATCGACTTGTGTTGGAATATCTGTACCCACTCCCCATAAACAAGGTGTTCCAGAATAATGAGAATTTAGCTCTCTCCTCATGTAATCCGCAGTTCCACCGCAAAATAAGATTTCTGAAATCAAGTTTCGGGCAACTACTTGGTTTAACCAACTTGTAAGTACTGCTGCATATTCGCTTCTAGCAAGCTTTATGCTTGTTTGTATTTGCATCAATTCATGGCGTTTATTGATATTATTGGTACTTTTCAACAACTTTGTTAAAGGATTCGTAGAGATATCGTTACCAGCAGCAACTACAGCAGGAGCCAATTGTGAAGGATTTTGTCCGGAAGTTCTAGCAACTACTTTCTCTAATAATCGAATCATTCCTAAATCCGAAGTCTTTCCGTCAGGTGCAATTATTCCCCTATCGCTGATTAACACCGACGCATTTCTATAACCTACCATCACCAATGCAATAGTTTTAGTTTTGATTTGCTGTCCTAATTTCTTTTGGTAAGCAAGATATATTCCCGCACCTTCAGGTAAACACTTGAATTCAGTTAATTTAACTTGGATTTTTCCTGTTGGTGTTATGAAACCAGCAAGTATTGCTTGAAGATTTTTGTAAAAACTATCTCTATTTTCAAACTCCCCAGGTGGCAGCAAACAAATAAGAGCCAGTTGAAATTTTTGACCTAACTGAAGTTTCTGGGAGATAGCCCAAACAAAAGCTAATGTTTTGGCTATTGCGCGTTCGTACTTTAATTCTTTCAATCCCTGGTTTGCATAATACTTTTTTTTCGCTAAATATCCCACAGCAAAGGTTTCACCCATGTAATTAACCCATGCAGCATTTTCTGGTTCGGTTACTCCCAGTATTTGGGAAGCTACAGAATCTAGAGAAATTTTTACTACTTCCGGTTCCATTACTAAGGATGTTGTTTGATTCTGTATTGAAGTGGAATAAATACCTTTAGTTGAACTTCCTCCAAAATCCAAAGCCAGAATTAACAGGGGAGAAGAATTATTTTTTCGTTGAGTGTTTTTACTCATAGAATTTTGTTTACAAAAATGCATTTTTTGGTAGAAAACAAAGGAATACTAAGGATAAGAAAGGTAGATTATTAGTGAAACTTATTATTTTTTAGCCCTTAATTATCTTAGTTTTCCTTACAATTCCTTTTTACCGCTTCTAACTAATTTAAAGATGTTAAATCCGTCAAAATACTATTAGAAAAAGGTTTGAGGGATTAAAGGTACACGGGAAACAATCAAATTCGGTTGCAGTTTGAAAAAATATTCGATTCGAGTGTTAAAGGTACCACTAAAAGTATTCCAGCTTTTTACCCGATATAAAGGTGAAACACACTACACCTTTGTTTTGAAGAATGAGTGAAAAATAATCAGGAGCAAATTGCGTTCAAAATCAAATTAGTCATAGTTCTTTATTTCCGAAATTTTAGTTTATGGCGCTGCACATCTGATTAACTTTGCTAATAGCACTAATTGCTCGATAAGACTCGTTTTAAGAAGGGTTGTTCAATCCTTCATACTAATTACTTTGTTAGCAAACTCTTAAATAAAAGTGCAATATAACTAAAGGAAGATAATATACTTAGGCAAAAAGTGTCGAAAGTTATCAGTATAAAAGCAGCGATGATTGAACTTATATCAATAAAAATTGTTATAGTGCTGTATGCATATGTATGTCTCATTCATGTCAAATAGACTTTTAATTTTAGCTTCTGTATAATTACTAGTAAGACTATTTTTTGATGTTATAAATATTAGGCTGATATTGTCGTAGTAATAGAATTTATCAGTCTTTATACACAACCAATATGAAATAAAAATGACTTATCTTTTATAAAAGTACGTAATTATAAAGATATATTTTTTGGCTATTTTTAGATATTTTTGGACACTAATTCTCCAGACTTATAGATAGATGCGATAACAGTAAATAAAATTAATTGTTATTATTTTCTCAAATAAAAAAGATGGCTTTTACAATTTGTCGAATTCAAAAGATAAAATCTTGGGGAGCTTTAGCTCGC
>JBCBHT010000469.1:0-3919 GCA_038525335.1 Cyanobacteria bacterium J06621_15
ATCTATTGAGAATATTGTCATTATTATTGAAAACAAAATCATTAAAATCACGAATTTTCAAGATTTTTTGAATGTATTGAAAAAGTGTGTATTGCCTACGTGATAAAAATTTGTGTACAATCTGTTGGGACGTTTATATAGTCTTTTCTGATTTTTTGATTTATAGATATTTATAAAAAATTTTAGTTGAATCATTAAAACGATTTTATAAATGACAGAAGAAGAATTATTACAGCGAGTCGAACAAGCAGCAAGAGAGAAAGCGACAAGAATAAATTTTTGTGGTCAGTTATTAAGCTTCATACCAAGAGAAATTGGAAAACTTACTCATCTAAAATATCTTGACCTTGAAAAGCATAAATTGAGTAGTTTACCAGCAGAAATAGCTCAGCTTCAAAATCTTAAAGAACTAAATTTAGGATTTAATGAATTTAATTACATTCCAAAAGCAATATTTCAGCTTTCAAATTTAAAATATCTCAACTTGATGGGTAATAAACTAACTTATTTACCCTCAGAAATAATTAAACTACACAAACTAGAATTTCTTGATTTAGAAAATAATCAACTTAACAGTTTAACAGCAGATATATACAAGCTCACGAATTTGAAAGAACTTTATTTAAGAGAAAACCAATTAAATAATTTCCCATTACAAATCGTTTTACTCAAGAATCTAGAGAAATTAGATATTAGCGGGAATCCACTAAATACCATACCAGCAGAAATATTTCTACTGAGTAACCTTGAAGAATTAGAAATTTCAGGAAATCAACTTAATGATTTACCCAAAGAAATAGGATTACTATCTAACCTTGAAATTCTTGACCTCAGTGAAAATCAACTTTACCGTTTACCAAAAGAAATTGCACAGCTGAGCAATCTTGAATGGCTCGACCTTAACTATAATCAGTTTTATCTTTTTCCAGCAGCAATACTCGAAATGTCACATCTAAGAAGATTAGACCTTTACCGCAATAGATTAAGTTATTTACCAGCAGAAATCAAAAAACTCAAAAATTTAGAATTGCTCAATCTCGACGACAATCAATTAAGAAGTTTACCAATAGAAATTTCAGAACTAACAAACTTACAATATCTACATTTGAGTAACAACCCACTTCCTAGTTCAGAGATTTTAAAAGATGAGTCTAGAGAACCACAGGAAATGATTAATTTATATTTTCAGTTGTAGGTTGTAGGTTGGGTTAGACACGACTAAAAATCAGAAAAATAACAATAATCTTCAATATCGTGTTGTAACCCAACATCAAGGTTTTTGATAAATTCCAATATTGAAAATTACATACTTTCAAAATTATTTGTAAAATTGGTGCATGACGGTAATATCAAATCAATTATTTTAGGTAATATTTTTCTATTGTTGTTTACATAAAAATACTGAGCTAACAGATAATTTAATTAAGCTAAACTAAATTTCAATAATAAAAATATTTTTTAATTCAAGTATTAGATGAAATTATCAAAACTATTATCTGCAATCTTGGTATTGGGAATTATCAATTGCAGCCCTAAATTTGATGAGACAGACTTTAATAGCGGTAATGAACATTTACAACGGAAAGAATATCAAGCAGCAATTGCTGATTACAACCAAGCCATAAAAATCAATCCTAAACTTGCTAAAGCTTATAACAATCGAGGTTATGCTTACTACGAGTTAAAAGAATATCAAGCAGCAATCACTGATTATAGCAAAGCTATACAGCTTGATTCTAAATTGGCAATTGCTTACTATAACCGTGGTCTTGCTTACGCTTTATCGGGAAATAAACAAGAAGCAATCGCTGATTACACCAAAGCTATAAAGATTAATCCTAAATTAATAGCTGTCTATTACAGCAGAGGAGTAGTTTGGAATGAGTCAGAAGAATATCAAGCAGCAATTGGTGATTTTAATAAAGCTATAAAGATTAATCCTAATTATGTTGATGCTTACTATAGCAGAGGTTTTGCTTGGCAGAAATTAAAAGACTATCAAGAAGCAATCACTGATTTTAATAGAGCTATACAAATAAATCCTAATTATACTGCTGCTTACCATAACAGAGGTGTTGCTCGTTATTGGTTAAAAGATTATCAAGGAGCAATTGCTGACTACAATCAATACATTGGAAGTATGCCTAATGATGCAGTCGCCTATTTTAACAGAGGTATTACTCACAATCAGTTAAAGAATTATCAACAAGCAATAGCTGATTTTAACAAAGCCATAAATATAAATCCTAATGATGCTAATTCTTATTATAAACGTGGATACACTCGGCATTTATTAAAAGACTATCAAGCAGCAATTACTGATTATACTAAAGCTATACAAATAAATCCTTATCATGCACAAGCCTATAATAACCGGGGTAATAGTCGGATTTTCTTAGGAGATAAGCAAGAAGGTATTACAGATTTACGAATAGCAGCTGAGCTGTTTAAAAAACAAGGTCAAGAAGCTGAAGCGAAAAGAGTACTTTTAGAAATTGAGAGGCAAAGTATGGCGATCGCAGTTAAATAAAAGTCGTACTTTATAATATTTATGTATGATAAGCAGTTGTAGGTTGGGTTAGACAGGACTACAAATTAGAAAAATAACAATAATCTTCAATATCGTGTTGTAACCCAACATCGGAATCTTGATAAACAAGAAAATTCAAATTTTAAAATTATAAAATATCAACTGAAAAATAAAACTGGTTTGCTAAATCAAAATAGCTCATCATCTTACCTCTTAAATAAAGACGGTTGAAACTATTTTTAAGTTGTAATACTGATTCACGCTTTAACTTCGAGTATAAATTCCGATTTTGACTTAACCTAAGTTAATACTTCTACATTCAAATACATAATAATTGGGGTAAATTGTTGTAAAAATATATAAAAATGCTATCTATTGAGAATATTGTCATTATTATTGAAAACAAAATCATTAAAATCACGAATTTTCAAGATTTTTTGAATGTATCCAAAAAGTGTGTATTGCCTACGTGATAAAAATTTGTGTACAATCTGTTGGGACGTTTATATAGTCTTTTTCAAATTTTGATATTGTAGGTCGGGTTAGACATGACTACCAATTATGAAAATTATGAAAATCTTGAATTCATGTCGTAACCCAACATCGGAATTTAAGATTAAGATTTCGATAATCTCTCTCGCAAATTTTTCAACATGCTTCGAGTTCCTAAAGTAAAAGCTTGCTCTATTAATTCTGGAATCATCCCAATTATGTCTAAATCTGGAAATGTAGGACTAATATTTGATTCTTCATAACCATCTTTTCCCAAAACGTAAATTTTCAATTTAGAATCTGAAAAAATCCATAATTCTGGTAATTTTATCGCTTTATAAGCTTCCAATGTGGTTTTAGAAGTGACATCAGCTTCAATTGCTAAATCTGGAGGAGGATTTATTTCTAAATCAATTCTTTTTAAAGAGCGTACTTGTTCGGAGTTCTGAATATAAAAACAGGTATCTGGTTCTAATCCAGCTTTGTTTAATTTCTTGAAAGTCGTAGAACCAAAGTCTTCCCAATCTCTATCCTGAATATCTAAAATTGTTATCACAATATAAGCGATAATTCGATGAGGTCTTTCATGAATGGGTAAGGGTGACATTAATTCTAAAACATTGTTGCTGTAGTTAATCCGGGGATTAGTCCGTTCTTCTCCAAGTTCTTCTAAAACAGATTCGTATTGTTCCCAAGAAACGTTTTCTATCAGAAGATGGCTTCCAGGAGAAAGATTAATTGATTTGATGGGGATTTTAACGGGGGAAACAACCATATTGATATATCTTTTTCGAGGGTTGCTGTGATGATATTTTATTTTATCGCCAAATTGAAAATTCTGATTTTAACTAGATATAGCTTACCTTTAAGCTTACTAACCTGATTTTTAAAAAGACA
>JBCBHT010000470.1:0-3917 GCA_038525335.1 Cyanobacteria bacterium J06621_15
TGTTTGATGGGGAATTGGTAATTGGTAATTGGTAATTGGGAATTGCTAATTGAAAACAATCAATTATCGTAGGTTGGGTTAGACACGAAAAAATAATTTCAATTTGTGACGATAATTTATGTTATTCGTGTCGTAACCCAACATTTGCCGAATAGTTAATTCCTAACTCCTAACTCCATCCCCTGCCTAACTCCTAACTCTCAGATACTCAACCGGTACATTATCCGTTAACCATACTCCGTTATCGGAACAGTAGAAAACAAAACCCGCTTCATACATTTTTGCAGCATCAACTTCAAAAACTACAGCTTTCCCATGTCTTGCTCCAACTTTTTTAGCCGTACCAATATCAAACGATAAATGTACGTGGTGACGAGACATTTTAGAAAGTCCATTTTGCAAAATTATTTCCACCGTTTTGTGTCCGGTACCGTGATAAAGCACGTCGGGAGGAACTGATGGTAATAACTGTAAATCAACTTCTACACTGTGTCCTTGATTTGCTCGAATTTTTGTACCGGTAGAATCAAAAGAAAAGCGTTTTTTATCATTTGTAGCTACAATTTTTTCTAAATCAGCGCGAGTCACGGGGAATTTATTTTTTCTACAAGCTTCTAATAGCTCGCTAACTTCAACCCAACCACCAGGAGCTAGTGTAATTCCGATTCTTTCCGGTTGATGACGTAAGTGTTTGCTGAGATATTTGCTGATTTTTGTTAAACGTGAGTTATTCATTTTGATTTTGAAATTTGGAATATTTGATTGTTCTTAATAGGACTTCAATACTTTTAAAGCCGTATTCGTAAAATCAAGCGATAAATTAAAGTTTTGTTATATTAATCCAGCAAGTTTTAAATCTTGATTTGTTGCTAACCTTATATTTTTTATAGATTCAATCGAACATCCATCAACTGTTTTTACCCAACCACAGTGATTACATTCCAAAAAAACTATTTCATTATCTGCGTCAAATAAAGCTGACATTTCTAATTTGAAGCAATATTCGCATTTAATATCTATAGATAAAACAACAAGCTCCCATAATATATCTCTTAACCACACAATCATACATTCTTCGCTACAAGGCTGTATTTTAAGAAAACGTTTGATATCTTCTGGAGTACATTCTGATTTTTCAAGTGGATAATTTTTGATATCGATATTGACTAACTCTTCTAATCCAAATTCCTCTATTAGATGCAATGATAAAAGTTTTTTCTTATCAAAATACCAATTTTGAATACATTTAAATATAATGATTTGATTTGTTTTGTTATTAATTTGAGAAATCATGTATTGAAACTCTTGCCATGCACTTCTCAAAGCTTTGTTCATCATTAGTTTATTATCGAAAACTGTAAATATTTTCTATATATATGCCCCTCTCCTTAATAAGGAGAGGGGAAGGGGTGAGGTTTCAACTGTATTGCATTCAACCGAAAACTGCTATATTTAATTTTAATTACTCGATGGTGCGTTACGGCATTTTATAAATGCTAATTTATTAATGTCAGAAATTTGAGCCGTAACACACCCTACAATTGTTTTTATTTTTAGATTATTTTATATTTTGGGTTTTATTTCTACGTTAATAGTGCGTTACGGCATTTTCTCAATGGTAATTTATTTATGTCAGGTATTTGAGCCGTAACACACCCTACAATTTTTCACATAATTTCCCCCCTCTCCTTGACAAGGAGAGGGGAAGGGGGTGAGGTTTATTACCTATTACCATAAATTAAAAAGACGTAGCACTGCTACGTCTCTACATTAGTTTCCGGTTTTTTTTTAGAAGTTCTAATTAAGAAAAAAACAATAAAAAAATTAATTAATTATTATTCAACTTCGTTAAAAAGATGCTCTTCTAATAATGGCTGGAATTCACGAAATTCTTCGGGTGAAAGCAATTCTGGATTTCCTTCTTCAGTTATGCGAGCGAAAAATAATAAGGGGTCTAAAGGAGTGTAAATCGCGTATTCTTGCTCTTCCCAATAAAAACTTGCTAGTAGCTGTAACTGTTCTGGCTCTAAATCTGCTTCTTCGTCTTCTATTTCTAAGGTAAAAATATCCGATTCTTCTATAGTCGGTAATTCACCAGCAGCGGTTAAAGCATAAGCTGTGTTTTTTAGGACTAGATTTTGCTCGGATAAAACAGCTTGAGCGGTGCTGAAAATCTTTTCGATTGTGAAATCATCTTCTACAAGAACGGCTTCTTCTCCGTCACCGTCGGTTTGCCAAGCAAAAATTTCTACAGGTGAGTCAACAGGAAGCAATAAAAAGTACTCTTGCTCATCTACTTCAAGCGAATGCTCGACATAACATTCAAGTGACCTTCCATTTTCATCTGTTAAGGTGATGGGACTTTGACTGGAACGGTCGTTTTCTTCTGGGAATTGAGATGGATACATAGCCGAGTAAAAGAACAAAAATTAATACCAGCTTGAAAAATAGATTACTCTATCGTTGGGCAACAAATTCTTCACCATAAAATACTGACGATAGAAAAATGCTGACTCTTGCAATATTCAGAATATCACGTCAAAAGCTTTTAAAATTAAGCGTCTTTTTGATCCAGTGCTTTTTGTTGTTGTCGTCTGGTGTCTAACCATTGCTGCAAAATCAATGCTGCTGCTTTTCTGTCAATTAATCCTTTATTACGGGAAGGAGAACGTTTTTCGGCAATTATCATTTGTTCCGCTTGATACGAAGTTAAACGCTCGTCTACGTATTCTACAGGAAGTTTTAATATTGCTGTTATTCTTTTGGTGAATTTCTGTACTTGACGGGCTTGAAACCCTAAAGAACCGTCCAT
Organism: Cyanobacteria bacterium J06621_15; assembly: GCA_038525335.1. Lineage (GTDB taxonomy): Bacteria > Cyanobacteriota > Cyanobacteriia > Cyanobacteriales > Nostocaceae > Rivularia. The sequence continues at coordinate 2,813 of JBCBHT010000470.1, forward strand.
AGAGTAGGGTAGCCCAACTACTAATATTTCTACGTCTCTTTCTTGGATTATTCGCTTGAGTTCTTCAACATCTTGCTGGAAAGATGTTCGGTGTAATGTGGTAATTCCAGTCGCAATCAAACCAGTACGGTCACACCCAGCAATACCAATTCTTTTACTACCTACGTCTAGACCTAAAGCACAGACGTAGAAAGTTTTGTTTGTGATTTTTGGAGTTTGAGAGGATATTTGAACCTCGTTGGCTTCATCTTCTCTTTCTTCTTGGGTCACCAAGCTATTACTCCTGTGGATTATCGGTTGAAGGTTGTTGGGAATTCCCTTCTACGTTACCTTTTTTTAGTGGTAAACCAATATTATCTTGAGATAATTTGGATAATTGATTTAATTTGTTTGATTTTGTTCTTTCTAGCATTTGCCGTTTTTTTTCTTGCTTCCACAGCATTCCACCAGGAATAGGTTTGCGAGCTGGTTGCAGTCCTTGCAGCATTTCTGGTAGCTGAATTCCTTCTAAGGAAACAAATTTGGATTCCCGTACTTTGTGCCATACGGAACGAGACATGATTAATGTATGCTCAATACGACTTGCTCCGATTTGCTCCAAATATTCTTCTCCTTCTGGCTGATAGTCTGCTGAAGCAACTTTCAGGGAGGAAGAAGGAAAATCTTGAGTAATGCGAGCCATCTGAGATAATAACTCTGGATAAAGCCAAGTATAAGCAGGATGAACGGTTAAGCTCGCAAGGTTTGGCATTTCTCCTTTACGGTCAATTCTCAGTTGAAAATAACCAATTGCTGCTTTTCTCTGTGGTTCAAAGACGTAACCGCTAACAATTTCTGATTTTGTTATCCACTGCTTGAGCGCATCAGCTAAAGCTCCTACTAACCCAGTTTTAAAGTCATGGGTCTGACGGTCAAATACTTGTCTTACCAAAGGTGGCATTGATGCTGTATCTAATTGATACAATAGCTGAGCGTCAGCATTACTTACTGGCAGTAAGTTGGGTAAATCGGGTTCTGCTTGTGCTAGTGAAGCAAATGTAAACGATAAAGAAGCACTAGCGCTTTATCGACAAAACGGATTTCAGCGTTTGGCTGAAATGACATA
>JBCBHT010000471.1:0-3903 GCA_038525335.1 Cyanobacteria bacterium J06621_15
CGAAACCTATATATAATGGTGCGTTGCGCTATGACTAACGTCACGCTCCGCTAACGCGACAACACACCCTACGTATGCTATGTCCTTCGGACACGCTCCGCTAACAAAAATCAAATAGTAATCCTATAGGAATAATAATTAGATAAACAAAATTAACTGTATATTTACTACTCAGTTATGTAACTGCTGTCTTTTTCCTATTTCCTATCCGAACTAAATATAGTAGTTTTCAATTGAGTCCAGCACACTCGGAACCTCATCCTCTTCACCTTGTCAAAATAATGAGAAGAGTTTGAGGGAGAAGGTTGTGGTTAATCTTTAATCTATATTCTACTCAAGTGAAAACCACCATATTAAATTAATTTTGCACGGGTACTTATATTTTCATGAATACTAATAAAAGAAAATGGTTGACAAATATTTGCTGTTTTATATCGGCATTGGTGATAGTAACTATAATTGCACCAAAGGTTGGGACAGCAAAGCAACCGCAATTTTTGAGTTCTGTATCTACCTACAAAGATAATATTCTTGCTTATAGTCAAAACACAAAAACCTTTGGTCGTAGAGGAAATTCTGGACTTGATGGAAGTCGTGGTGTCCCTGGTAGTAACGGTAAGGACATTAAGATTATCGCAGATGGAACTGCTGCTGAGTATGATATTTCGGGTTCTAATGGTAAGAACGGAACTAACGGTAATTCCGGTAAAAATGCTAGTTCTTGTCGTGTCCGTCGTCGTCCTTCTTATTCGTTAAGTGGTGCTAATGGTGGTAGTGGGGGTGATGGAGGTAATGGGGGTAATGGAGGTAATGGTGGTGAAGCGAGAATTTTTTACGAAAACCAGGCTGATTTAAAGAAAATTACCCTAAAAAATTCTGGAGGTAAAGGGGGAAGTCCTGGAAGAGGTGCTAAGGGTGGTTATGGTTGTGGATGCAGACAAAAACAGTGGACTGTAAATTATTGTCAATGGAATTTGTACAGAAAACGTCGCAATCAAAAAGATGCAAAATGGATACCCTACTCAAAGAAACTAGTTCGCTGTACTGGAGTCAAACATGTAGACGAACGGGAGAACTACCCTTCTTTGAATCGATATAATAGCAAGACTTGGGTTTACCGTTGGGAATATAAAGGAGTTAGCAATACCCGACGCTATACTTGCACAAATGGTAAAAGGGGTAAAAGCGGTAGTAACGGTAGTCGAGGAAGAAATGGTAGCTATGGTAATGTTTATCTAGTTCCAAGGTTGGATATTCCCCAAGAAAAAACTAGCTATCAAGGACAGGTATCCCAGCTTTTAGGAAAAAATATTGAACTAGTAAAAAATATTTGGGTGAGAAAAAATGATTTATCTTCCCTACTAAATGCTGCTTCTGATGTACCTCAAACTTATACTTTTCTGCAAGAAACTGCACGTCCAAAATATAAAATAGCTTGGAATGCATCTTCGACTCCCGCAGATTTAGGTGTTAACGACACTGAAATCGGTGCAGCAATTAAAGTTACAAATGCTAAAGCTACAATCGATTTTGAAATTCCCGGTACTTTGGAATACCAGCAAACTAAAGATAAGGATGTAGACGTTATAAGCATTACAGGAGGGTTTTCCCCATCTCGCGTTAAATCTTTTGAAATAGAAAATATTTCTGGTAATAGAAAAGATATCAAATTAAATTTGATTGACAAAGGTGATGTAAGAAAGCTTTTGCAAGCTAGTAGCATTCAAGTAGCTTTAAAAACAAAACAATCTGCTAGCGGTGAAGTCAAAGACAATTATGAATTTCGTCATAAAATGACATTTCAAATTCCACCAACGCAATCTCCTTCGACTGGGGCTATTGTATCTAATAATCGCTATAGCTTAGATATAGGAAGTTTCTTCTACCCTTGGCTCAAACCCGGTTATAATACTCAATTCGATGTAGAGATTACTCAAAAGACAAAGAGTGGTGCTGTATACACTCATAGCAAGTCTAGAGATTATCAAGTTCCGAATTAATTTTTATGGTGTTGTTAATAGTGGAATAATTTTGATTAAAAGCTATTAGTTATTAGCAAGCAATTGGATGGGGATTTAAACTCCAACCAATTGCTTGCACCGTATAGACGGCTTTTCGGTATTAAACCCAGATTCGCTAAAAGCTAAAAGCTAGATTAACTCGAATTAACTCGAATTACTCATGGTCTAACTCGAATTCGGTAATGCTTTGATATAAACAAGTGACTCGAACCGGAGGTACTTGTTCGCCCGTACTCTATATATATAGTGAATCAATCATGACAGGGAATTATGAGTATAAAGTAGGAGGGAGCTTAGAAGAAAATGCTCCTTCTTACGTTGTTCGACCAGCTGACGACGAAATTTACCGCTATCTAAAGGCGGCAGAATTTTGTTATATTTTTAACTCTCGACAGACGGGTAAAACTAGTTTGATTGTCCGGACTCAAAATCGACTCAAAGCTGAGGGATATACTTGTACTTCTCTGGATTTCTCGGTGCGAGGAAGTCGAGACATGAACTCAGAAAAATGGTATGCAGGGATTGTTTACAAGCTGGTGGCTACTTTTGAGTTAGACAACCCCAAAGATTTTTTGCTCAATTGGTGGGAGGACAGAAGCGCAATTACTGCGGTGGAACGTTTAGATGAATTCATCGAAACAGTATTATTAACATCTATCAAAGGTAATATTGTTATCTTTATAGATGAAGTTGACAGTATTTTAAGTTTAAATTTTCCTACTGATGATTTTTTTACGTTCATAAGAAGCTGTTACGAGAAGCGTAATTTTAACAGCGAATATCAAAGATTAACCTTTGTTTTAGCGGGAGTTACGACTCCCGGAGATTTAATCGGAGATAAAAGACGTACTCCGTTTAATATTGGTAAAGCGATTCAACTAGATGGATTTAAAGAAAGTGAAATTGAACCTTTAGCCCAGGGATTTGATGGAATTGTTGAAAACCCCAATGCTTTAATCAAAGAGGTTTTAAGTTGGACTGGTGGACAACCTTTTTTGACTCAGAAGGTTTGTCAGTTACTAAAAGAAGAGGAATTAGATAGCAGCGAACAATCAGAGGGAATTATTCAAAGTAAAATTATTAAAAATTGGCAAGCTCATGACGAACCGGAGCATTTAAAAACAATAAGAGATAGAATGCTTTCGGGAGAGCAATTTACCGAACGTTTTTTAGGATTGTATCAGCAAATTTTACTCAAAGGTTTTATTCCTGCTGATAACAGTCAGGAAAATATGAGGTTTTGTTTACTTGGTTTGGTAGCAAAAGAAGGTAAAATCATCAAAGTTTATAATCAAATCTACAAATCTGTCTTTGATTTAAGCTGGGTAGAAAAAGAATTAGGAAAATTACGTCCTTATTCGGAAAGTTTTCAAGCTTGGGTAGATAGTAATTATCAAGATAAGTCGCGGTTATTAAGAGGAAAAGCGTTACAGGATGCTTTAAAATGGGCGAACCAAAAAAGTTTGAGTAGTGATGATACGAGATATTTAAAAGCTTCTGAGCGAGTAGAGCAAAAAGAACTTGTAGAAGCTTTAGTGACTGAGCAAGAGGAAGGTAAGATATTGGCTCAAGCTAATGAAGAGTTAAGACAAGCACAATATAAATCCGAACAAGCGAATCAAACATTGAAGAAAGCACAAAAAAAATCTCGACGAATGATTCAAATTGGTGCTGGGTTCTTGATACTGTCTCTTATCGGAGCAATTGTTGCTTTTGTGTTTGCTGCTAATGCTCAAGAACAGCGTGAAACTGTTCGGGAAGAAGCGAAATCAGAACAAGCTCCAACCATAATAGTTTTCTAGTCGTCTGTCCCATTAAAAATGACTGGTGTAGAGACGTAGCAGTGCTACGTCTCCCGACGTTTGAAAGAAAACAAACCCAT
>JBCBHT010000472.1:0-3882 GCA_038525335.1 Cyanobacteria bacterium J06621_15
TGAGCGACTGGGTTTGTTCCTTCGTCTTCATCTAAGAATGTAATACCGAACTGTATTAGGTCGAAACCATCAGTTCCATAGTTGATTGTGTTTCTGTCATCGACAAACAAGCGACTTCTTCCAAACTGCAGACCTTTTCCATCGGTATCGTATATTTCGCTGGTTACAGAGTAACCGAAGTCTAAACTCCTTGTGTCGATACAGTAACTAGGGTCTAAACATTGAAGGTCTGTGTTTGTGAGTTGAATTTCACCTTCTTGATTAGGAACTAATGAAGCTGCTTGTGCTTGACCGACGGATACTGTAGCAAAACCTAAACCGATTGTGGAAACTGCTGCAAGGGTTTTTACTAACTTTTTGATATTTTTCATTTTTAATCTCTCTAGAAAATACTGATTTTTTAAAATGTGTTTGGATAAGAGTGTTTGTGTGTTTCCTCGTATCCATATTTGTATAGTATTTCGGTGTAAGTGAATATGTCATCCCTTAGCTATAGTATTTATCGCAACTTAATCTTGCTGGTAAAACAAGGTAAATTACTTAGAAAATAATCGATTAAATATACATCTTTGCTCCGTATTTCATAAGGCAACAATTGCCATACAATAGTCAGTTATTCTATGGTTTATTAAAACTTTTAGATGTTTTGAGAAAAGCTTTGTAAAGTATTAGAATATAACAGCAATTCTCGCAATGAAGATTGGTTTGAGTTCTGAGAAATAGATAACTCAAGGACTTCTCGTATAAGCTGCAAAATACGGCGTTTTCTCGCACATAATTGAGCAACTTGTTTCTCTGTTCCTGCATTTTCTGTGTTCAGCTTTGGTTTCTCGACCTCACCCACTACTTAAAAATTCCGCTCTGTAGAGAAACCGGATGATAATTATCTATAATTTGAACCCTGAGAAAAACTTTTTGTAGCTGTAGTTTTCAATAAATGGGTTCAATTCAAGCACTTTTACTCATATTTATACGTATATAACCCAGTATTCGCGCCAATCCTTACTCACCGAAAGCACTGTAATACCATCTCAAATCATTTTAATAATCTAAAATCTCAGCCCGAACCAGCACCAAGCTTTACATTTCTACATATTTCCGTATTCAATATTATTTAACTCAACTGCTAGTCATAGCTGTTCGTTGTCTCAAAACCAGCCTTCTTGTTCGAGAGTTTCGATTAACTGAAGTCCACGAGGGTCACCAACTCCTAATAGCGCAGCCTTAGTATCTTCACGCACTCCCAAATCATTATCTTCAGCAAAAGCTTGAATCAAAGCATCAATAGCAGTAGCGTAGACAATATTAGAAGGTAGTTCGCGGCATAATTGTCCAATTGTCCAAGCACAATTACTTCGCACAGCTGGAACAGAATCTTTCACCAATCCTTGAATCAACGCAGGAATTGCACCTACAACAGCTTCATAACCTACTTCTGCCATCTGCGCTAAAGAACTAGCAGCCCATAATCTGACGGCAGAAATATCAGTTCTCAAAGCATCTGTTAAAGGTTGTAAACTGCGTACATCTCGGCAATTACCTAATGCCCAAACCACACCTTTCCTTACAGAACCATTCCAATCTTGGTTATATTGATTAATCAACGGTTCAACCGCATCGGGACTAGGGTTACGTCCAATTCCGTATGCTGCACTCACCCGCACCAGAGGACAAACATCTGTCAATAAGCGAATTAAATGAGGAGTAGCGCGAGCATCTTCAATATCACAAAAAGCACGTGCCGCCAGCATTTTCTGCTGTGGCTCAGAATTTTCAAGCAGCGCTAACATTTCCTCCGGATTGGGTTTAGCCGCTTCCGACTCCGCACTCAGCGGCTCCATCTTATCTAGAGGGCTTTCTAGTTCCGCTTCGACATCAAGTAGGTAATGGTTATCTGCATCATACATAAATTTAAAATTACCATTACGCAGTACCTTTGGGAAGAGGGGAAAAGGGGACAAGGAGAAAAAACGGTTAGCAGTTAGGAATTATGTAAGTTCGGGTTAAGAGACTCACCATAAATAAGTAGCAAGTAGCAAGTAGAGAGTAAAAATATTGCCATAAATAGCAAACGAGAGAGCGAATTTAATTTTACCAAGGCTAGGCTATCTAATGTTTTTACAATTTTACTAACGAAAAAAATATGCGGAACTCAGGTTAGTAAGTACTTGGACGAAATTAATTGTATATTTGTCCACTTACTTAATCACTTAATATCTACCTCTCTTCACACTCTTCTTCTACTCCCTCTGTTTCATTTCTTTTTGTCCAGATAATATCTACCAATAATCTCCACTTTAATATCATATTTATCGCTTAATCCTCTTCGCTGTAATGCTCTTGCGATTGCTTCTTGGCTGCTATAAATCAATTCAATACGCTTATTACTAGACATATTTCCCGAATGCTGACGATAATAATACAAAGGTTGTTCGAGATGATAAACTTCAGTAATTTCTGAGAGTCGCAAACACAAATCGTAATCTGGAACGGAACCGGTATTTTCATTGATTCCACCAGCTTGTTCAAACACTTCTTTTCTCATCAATCGGAAGTGAAAGGTCATAAAATCAACTAATAATCTATCTTTAGAATAAGGAATTTGACAACGGATTCCTTTTCCCAATACTTTGTTATCTTTATCAATTAAAAAATAATCAGTATAAACCAATCCAATATTGAGATTATTATCTAATATTTGAATTGTTTCAGATAATGTATTTGGTGCGATTAAATCATCGCTATCTACCCATCCTATATACTTTCCGCTACAGATTGAAAAAGCTGATTTTAAAGAATTGCTAAATCCTTGATGTTTCGCTGCAATCAGTTTAACTCTTTTATCTTTTTGAGCATATTGATTAGCAATCTCAACAGAATTATCTGTAGAACCATCATCCCAAATTATTAATTCAAGATTAGAAAAAGTTTGTCTGAGAACACTTTCAATGGCAATTTTGAGATAATCCTCTCGATTATAAACTGGGATGACTATAGAAATTGTCGGCTGCATAAATAGTATCGGTATTATTGCGAATAACTAGTTTTACTCTAAAAGATATTAAGTGTAAATACGTATTATTTGTCTCCTGATTCATATTATTTTGACATTCAAAATTAGCTTAGGTTACAACCGATGGGAAACCATTTTATTTATAAAACATAAGGTTGATTTTTATGGTAGATACTCTAAACGGTATGGAAAAGACAAATAATTTTAGTAGCTCACCAGAAGTAGAAGTGACTCTGAACGTTGACATGATGAGCGTCACGGAAAACAGCGGAAAAGAAATAAAATATACTTTTACTCGGCAGAGTACTAGCAACTTGTCTGAAGCTCGATTAGATAATACTAACTCGACAAATAATGTTGATACCAGTAGCGATTTAATAGTTAACTTTAGCATTGCTGGAAAAGCACAGCTTGATAAGGACTACAAGTTAACTGGAGTGATGGATGGTACAGAAGGTAAAGTTACTATTCCTTCAGGACAAGAAACCGCTACCGTCACCATTACACCGATTGCAGATAGTGAAATTGAATCGGATGAAGCTGTTAAATTAACTTTAGAAACTGGTGATAATTACATCATCGATTCAATGCAGAAAATAGCTGAAACACCATCTATTGCATTTATGGTGAGTGATTCTTGGCAGGGTTCCGGTTATTCAACAGATACAACCAAAATGGCTGTTATCACTAATGATGACCCGATGTATGATGTACCCTGGATTAAAAAGTTTGATGGTTCTGCTTATGGTTATGAATTTCTAGCGGTTGATGATGACGGGAATACCTACGTAACGGGTGATTTCAATCAAACAGCTAAACTTGATGATAAAACTATAACCCGCAGCAATCCTAACTCAGGCGTTTTTGAC
>JBCBHT010000473.1:0-3846 GCA_038525335.1 Cyanobacteria bacterium J06621_15
CCAGCATTAAAATTACTTCCTGAAATTAAAAATTTACTTGCAAATATTCCCACCAGTCGTTTTTCTGTTTACAGTCGGGTAAATTTAGCTCAAAGTTTGATTGGTAATAATAAATTAAGAGCTGAATATCAGGAATTAGGAAATATTTTAGCGACAGCTGTAAAACAAGCGAGGGAATTACAAGATATTAGAGCGGAATCCTATGCTGTGGGACAATTAGGACATCTCTACGAAAAAACAAACCAGTTTTCGGAAGCTCTTAACTTAACCAGCAATGCGTTAACCTTAGCTCAAAATATCAAAGCAAACGATATTTCAGCTACTTTATTATGGCAGCAAGGAAGAATTTATAAAGCAAAGGGGAATCAACAAGCAGCAATTACAGCTTATTCTCAAGCAGTAGATAATTTAGAATCCTTACGTCAGGATTTAGTTCAAATGAATCCTAATATTCAGTTTACTTTCCGGGATGAAGTTGAACCAGTATATCGAGAATTAGTACAGCTACTTTTACAAGATGTTGATAACTTAAATCCTCAAATAAAACAGCAGCGTCTGGAAAAATCTCGTCAAATCATTGAAGGATTACAGGTTGCTGAATTAGAGAACTTTTTACGAGCAGCTTGTTTAACTTATCAACCCCAACCAATAGAACAAATTGATAGAAATGCAGCAGTAATATATCCCATTATCATCGATAACCGTTTAGAAGTTGTTTTATCTCTTCCTAATCGTCCATTACAGCATTATTCTACAAAGATTTCACCACAGGAAGAAATAACGGTATTTAATCAGTTAAGACAATCTTTGAATCCAGCTTTTTTACCTGATGAAGTATTACCACCCGCTCAAAAAGTTTATGATTGGTTAATACGTCCGATTGAAGCAGAATTAGAAACATCAAATATTAAAACCTTAGTATTTGTTCTCGATGGATTTCTCAGAAGTTTACCAATGTCAGTTTTACACGACGGTGAAAAATTCATCATTGAAAAATACAACATTGCTTTAACCCCTGGATTACAACTTTTTGAATCGAGAAATCTTCTATCACAACAACTAAAAGCATTAACCGGGGGATTAACAGAACCACGACAGGGATTTTCAGCATTACCAGCAGTAAATACAGAAATATCTCAAATTTCCAACTATCTCAAAACCCAAACTTTATTAAACGAACAATTTACCCGTCCCCTAGTGCAAAATAAAATAGAATCGGCTCCTTTTTCGGTAATCCATCTCGCTACCCACGGACAATTTAGTTCCAAAGCTGAAGAAACATTTTTATTAACTTGGAAAGATAGAATTAACGTCAAAGACTTAGGTAAATGGTTAAAAACTCCTTCCTCAAACCTAAGAAATCGCGAACCAATTGAACTACTAGTATTAAGCGCTTGTCAAACAGCAAAAGGAGATAACAGAGCAGCTTTAGGATTAGCAGGAGTAGCAGTACGTTCCGGAGCTAGAAGTACATTAGCAACCCTATGGTCGGTACAAGATAAATCCACAGCAGACTTAGTAACCGAATTTTATCGTCTTTTAACCCAAGATGGAATTAACAAAGCCCAAGCATTAAGACAAGCACAATTATCTTTATTAAAGGATACTAAATATCAACATCCATATTATTGGTCTCCTTTTGTTTTAGTTGGGAATTGGCAATAATATCATGTCCGGTTAAATAATTATTATGTCTGTGGGGGCTAAGTAATGAGTAATGAGTAATGAGTAATGAATTTGTAGGATGTGTGATGGCTTGAATATTTATCGATATAAATTGTAATTTAAAAAATGCCGTCACGCACCATTTAATTACAAAGAAAACTAATTATCTCTCATTATCTCTTCCATCTATCATTATTACTTTTTCAAGGTTTTTATTAATAATTTTCTGTAAAATTCAAGAATTATTTTCGTCCCCAAATCTGTGAAATCCGAGGAATACCAAATAAAGTAGTATTATCTTCAGCCAATTCTTTCATTCGAGCAATAATTTCATCAACCTCATCAGAAACCGTTAATCCAGCTTCAATTAAACTATTCCTTGCTTCCATCAATGACATATCTATCAAACGTTTATTTTCTCCTGCTACCACAGGTTGACTAAAAGATATTTCCGGATTGATAAACCCAGCTTGCTGAAACATCTTGTATAACTCAACTCCCAAACAAAAATTCTGGTCTCTTGAAGCAGCTAAACCAATTAACATCTCATAGCACCTATCATGAACTTTATCAGATGGTTCGCAAAAAGCTTGACTAAAATCAGCTTCCTCACATACAAGCAATCCACCAGGTTTAAGAAGCGATTTCATTTCCAGCAAAGCTTCTACTGGTCGATTCAAATGTATTAATACAAAGCGACAGTAAACTAAATCAAAAGAGTCTTTTGGTAAACCCGTATTATAAGCACTTCCCTCAACAAAACTAATATTATTAAAATTAAAATTTTGTGCTTGAGAGCGTGCGATATCTAACTGTGCTTCACTTATATCTACACCACAAACCGAACTGTCAACTCCAACCTTAGAAGCAATCAAAAAAGAAACATTCCCCGTACCACAACCTATATCAGCTACTTGCATTCCTTGCGATAATCCCACATGTTTTAACAGAAACTCTGTATATGGCTGATGAATTTTATTGAGAATTTGTAAGCGATAAGCTCCCGAATTTCCGGTAGCGAGGGTATATTCTTTATTTTCCACGATTAATATTTTTTTAAATTGTAGCAGGAATAAACATTAATTAGTAAACAATCAAACTATCAACAAAATAAATAAATCAGAATCAAAATCACAATTAATACCGTCGTCAAAAATAATATACTTAATTACTAAGAAGAACGGATATGACCTACTACACGCTCAAATTCCTAAACTTCAGCTTGTCAATATTAACGCTGACTTATATTTTACCTGGCTTTGCTCAATCAAAATTCCCCAGTAAAGATAATTCCTTGACATCGGAAATAGTTTTTCAAGATTCATTAGAACCACCAGGAGACCCCGAACCAAAGGATACAAAAGGTTCTGGTTCTCGTGATGGAAAAAAATGTTCTCCTCAAGAGCAAGATATTAAACCTTTAATGCCAGAAAGTAATTATGGATTAACTTTACAAAAACATCCTACAATATTCGTTCGTCTACCAAAAACTACAGCTAAACGGGTAATGCTCAGTTTTCAAGATGAAGCTAGAAATTATTATCAAAGAAGTTTTTTACCAATTACAGAAAATGGTATCGTCAGCTTCAAATTACCTGAAGATAAACCATTTTTGAGTATCGGTAAAAATTATAAATGGTCTTTAGTAATTGTTTGTGGAGATACGGTACAACCAGATGACCCTACTTTTATTGGTTGGGTGCAGCGAGTTCAAAAAACACCTCAAATCGAAAATCGATTAATTGGTAAAAATGCTGTTGAGAAAGCTAAGTGGTATGGAAAGAATAGATTTTGGTATGAAATGTTGAGAGAAATTCAACAAGCAAGAAAAACCGAATCCAACAACATAGAATTAAGTGCTAGTTTACAACAGCTTTTAGAATCGGTCGAATGAGTAATGAGTAAGGAGTAAGTTTGAAAAAAATACTACCTAAACAGCTTAGGACAATTTTTACTCCGTCTACCTATGCCTAAAGAAACGCAGCTATTGATTGCTGAATTTCTATATGCCAATTTAACTGATGGTATATTTTAAAACTAAGTTTGCGAAAAGCTGATTGCAGATGCGGAAGCTTTAATCACACAAAGCCAAACAGTGCTTCTGCTATGCCTAAAGATTACGTTTGCGTTGAAGGAACTTTCGTTGATGCAAACCAGGAGTGGGTAGTTCGTTTTTACATA
>JBCBHT010000474.1:0-3798 GCA_038525335.1 Cyanobacteria bacterium J06621_15
AGAGAAGATGAAAATATAAAATAATTATCTATAAAGTGCATTTCTTTCTCACCCAACTGGGAACACTAACAACAGTGAAGTGGAAAAAATTCAATGTCAGAAAATCAACCCGGAGAATACGATGCTGTGCTTGGTGGTGATAATCAAGCTCCCGTTGATGGTGTTGTTTTGGGAGGAATTGAAGGTGTTAAACGAAAATTGTCGAATCCTGAAATTAAGGTAAGAATCGCAGGATTATATCAAGCGTTGAATTATGGTGATGCTGGTTTAGATTTAATAATTCAAGCTTTACGAGATGATGAAAGAGAAGTTAAGAAAGCAGCGTATTCGATATTAAAAGAAAAAGTTTGGGGATTAGAAGAATAAAGAAAATATCCTCCAATCCAAAAAAAATCCATCCGTTGCCTAAATTCATCCGTTATCCAAAACCAACCCATTCATTATCCACCAAAAAAGCATCCGTTGCCTAAATCCGTTGCCTAACTCCACCTAGCCACAACAACCCTCACCGTCCCATCTTCCATCACCTCATCTTCCTCAATCGTGAACCCCTGTTCCTCAGCCGAATTCATCAAACTATAATAACCGTAACGTTGCATCACCTTACCCAACCATTTTTCATTGTATCGATGACGGTCATACTCGGATATAATCGCTTGATATTGTCCATCATTCTGTAATTTAAAACCAATATCATTACTAGCCGAACCAACATATTTACGTCGGATAATTATCTCCGCAGTCTCCGGACGGATATCACCTTGAAAACCATATAAACTTTGTGCTGTTTCGTGAACTTCTAAATTTTTCAAACCCACATCTTTCAATGATTTAATTAACGCTTCCTTGTCTTTTATTTGGGTTTTAATACTTGTAAAATGTGACATGATTTTTGATTAATAATTGGTTTGTAGTTGCGCTTCAGCGCCAACAATTGAGAGTGAAGACCAGACAGCTATAAATAAAAATTGTTTGTTTTAATTCTCTTCGATTAATAATTGGCTTGTAGTTGCGCTTTAGCGCCAACAATTGAGAGCAAATACCGAACAGTTACGAACAAAAATTTTCTGCTTTAATTGTTGTAAAATATGACATATTTTCGATTTTTATTTTAATATTTTATTCGCATTTGTGCTTTATCCTTCTACATTTTTGGCGCTGAAGCGCAACTACGAACAAAAATTTTCAGTTTTAATTGTTGTAAAATGTGACATATTTTTGATTTTTAATTTAATAATTTATTCGCAGTTGTGCTTTATACTTATACACTTTTGGCGCTATGAGCGAAGCTTTCTCGAAGAGTAAGCGCAACTACGAACGAATATTTTCTAACTCCAACTCCCCACAACAACCCTCACAGTTCCATCTTCCAAAACTTCCTCTTCCTCAACATTAAAACCCTGTTCAGCAACAGTATTAATCAAAGTTTTATGAGCGTATTTCTGAGTAATTGAATTCACAAATTGCTTTTGATTAATTTTCGCACCCCAGAAGTCAGCTACTATTTCATAATCTTCACCTCGACGACGAAAACCCAAATCGTAACCGTTTTTTTGTCGAATCACATATTCAGCTCGAGTCGTATCTCCGTGATATCCTCTTACAGTAGTACTGCATTCAACTTGATAGCCTAATTCTTGCAACACCTCGTGTAAAACTTCACCGTTTTTAATTTGAACCTTGATAGTTGTAAAGTGAGACATAATCGATTTTGGATTTTTGATTTTTGATTTTGGATTGAAAATTGGAAATAAATAATTCCTAACTCTTAACTCCGTCTTGGAAAGTTTTGGGGACGGAAACCGACACCCCAAACTTTCCGCTAACTCCTAACTTTTTAATCGACTTCCAAAGGAGAAATCCCCCCGGAGCTATACTGTTTCAATTCTTCTACTAACCCGACATCATTAGAAGCACTTCTTGCTCCTGCTTGAGCGGCCCATTGTTTTAATCCATCTATTTGTTCTTTTGCTATGGAAGCTAGGGGAACTGTTGCTTCTATTGCTCTGAGTATATCTTCTGTAATAAAGTCCCGTCGCTGTCCGTTAACTTTACTAGAAAATGCGTTGTGCATTGCGTCAATTATTACTTGCTCTATCTCCGCTCCACTGAAGTTTTCGGTTCTATTAGCTAATAAAGATAAATCAAAATCTCGTACCCGATTGGGACGCAATTTCTGTATATGAACTTTGAAAATGTCTTTTCTTTCGGCTTCTGTAGGTAAATTTAAAAAGAATATTTCATCAAATCTTCCTTTCCTTAACAACTCTGCTGGCAATATTTGCACGTTGTTCGCGGTTGCAACAATAAATACCGGGCTGGTTTTCTCTTGCATCCAGGTAATTAAACTACCAAATACTCGTCTTGATGTTCCCGAATCTCCATCAACACCGCTGCTTATATTTCCGAATGCTTTGTCTATTTCATCCATCCACAATACACAGGGAGCCATCGCTTCTGTCAATTGAATCATTTGACGTACCCGACTTTCGCTTTCCCCGACGATTCCCCCGAATAAACGTCCGGTATCAAGTCTTAACAACGGTAATCTCCATTCATGAGCGATGGTTTTTGCACTCAATGATTTACCCGTACCCTGAATTCCTACAAGTAACGCTCCTTTGGGATTGGGAATTCCATAACGTCTTGCTTCCTCGGTAAAAGCATCTTGACGTAACTGTACCCATTGTTTGAGTTGATCTAATCCTCCCACTCGTTTCAAAGATTCGGAAGGAGTAAAAAATTCTAATATTCCGGTTTGTCGAATTGTCTGCTTTTTCTCAGCTAAAACACCAGTAATATCAGACTCGTTTACCTGCTGTTTTGCTGCTAAAGCTTTGGCTAAAACTCGCTGAATCCTGGTTCTACTCAATCCCTGACAAGCTTTTACTAACTGTTCCCGAGCCAAACCCTCTAATTTCAGCTTTTCCGGTACCACCAACTGCTCAACTAAATAATTAATCTGCTCCGTATCCGGTAAAGGAAAATCAACTACCGTAATTTCTTCTTTTAAATCTTCAGGTACTTCTAAAGTATGACCGCTAATAATAATAGACTTGCGACTCCGTTTCAATTCCCTGGCTAAATTTCGCAACTCTCGGACAACCGGTGCATTTTTCTCGGTAATGGGACTTTTAATATAGGGGTGCATATCCCTCAACACGAATATCACCGATTTTTGAGCATCCGTCTTACCAATCCGAAACAGAGCAGCCATTACCGAACCCTTATCGGAACCGTTATCGCTCCAACCCCTGACCACATCCCAATACAATACCTGACGTGCTGGTTGTGAAAGCGAAGCAACCTTAAACAAAACCTCTTCCAAAGGTTCTTCTTCCACAGCAACCATGTATAGTAAAGGATACCGCGCTCGAATCATCAAATCTATTTGTTCGACCAGTTCAAAGTTAGGAACTCCCTTACTTTCAACCGTTTTATCGTGAGAATTATTCATATCACCCCTATCCCGAATCGGCTATAAGCCAGAGGTTTAATATTGCTAAGTCAGCAGAACATCTGTACTTATTAATTCAGTTTATTCTCTTTTAATAAAATTTCCAAGCGGTTTTCGGGAAAACACACGAATCTTATCTAAAGTTTTACAATTAATTGGGTAATAGGTAATGGGTAATTGGGAATTGGTAATAGTTGATTATTAATATCTACCCCCTCTTCCCCCTCTACCCCTTCTTCCCCCTCTCCCCTTTCTCTCAAAAAAATTGAATCAATGACAAAACTATTTCGCTACTGTTTTATAATCATAATTTTAATATTTAAAACAACCGGATTTACCAC
>JBCBHT010000475.1:0-3797 GCA_038525335.1 Cyanobacteria bacterium J06621_15
AACGCGACAACACACCCTACGTATGTTATGTCCTTCGGACACGCTCCGCTAACAAAAATCAAATAGTAATCCTATAGGTAAACTTTTCTCCTCTATCTTTTGAACTTGTACCGGGAGAAAGTACTTCAGCAATCAATTTAGGATTCTGATAAAATTTACGTGCTTTCAGGTCTTCCGGGTCGCAACTGACAATAACATCGGGGTAGTAATAAGGACTTTGAGGAGTAACCTGCACTTTTACATCGATTACATTTACCTTGTAATTTTTAAAACGTAAAGGTGAATATAAGTTTGTATAAAAGTTTAAAATAATATCATTATGAGGAATGGTACCACCAGTCATGGCAAAAACTTCGCCATTAACATATTCATAGCGAACGTCTTGCTGGGGTTCCCATTCAAGATATTCTTCGACGCTCATTTTCTGCGGTTGGTCGGGAATAGCTACCATATCAAGACCTTTATCAAAGAGTTTAATTCGATTGTAGCTATATGAGTGTAGTTAAAAAGTGAAAAAAGGAAGAAATGGTGAGAGGGGGAAGAGGGGGAAGAGGGGTAGAAAAAGCGGATTTTTATAGATAATCTTAGTGTAGAACGTACCAAAAATACCTTGAGCATTGATAATTATATTGTCAGACAAATGTTTTGAGCATTTGCATTAATATCGCTGTTTTCCAAAGCTAAGAGAGTATCGGTATTGATTTCAATACCAAGATAAAATTCTTATTTTAAAATAATGATTATCATTATCGTTTAATGCTAATATACGTAAGTCTGAAGCAAAATAAAAGTATTTACACCTAAACTCGAGTTTTTCGGGAAAATCTACATTCTGAGTATTAGTACAATGACAACAAATTAATTTTTCGACGAAGAATTATATCTGTAATATTATGGATGTAATCTGCCTCGTTTATAGAGTTGAAATCCCGAACTCAGATTGGGAAAAGACTCCACCGTTTAAAAGATATACCTTTTTCAAATAGGGATAAATTAGTCTTAATAAACACGCCTTCTCGAGCATGATTAAAAAGCTTCATTTCTTTGACAGTTTAAAAAATCCTGTATTTGCGAGGCTTTATGCGGCTCAAACTGCTAATTTATTAGGAGACGCACTAACTTGGGTAGGTTTGGCTCTGCTTGCTTTTGATTTGGCAGGAGATAATAGCGCGGTTGTACTTGCCTTGGCATTGACGTTGCGGATTACTGCCTTTGTCTTGCTGTCTCCCTTGGCAGGGGTTTTTGCTGACCGTGTTGACCGCAAATCAATACTGGTAGGAACCCATTGTGTACGGATGGTAATTGTCAGTTTGCTGCCTTTTGTAACACAACTTTGGCAAGTGTATGTCCTAATATTTGCTCTTAACGTCTTTAATGCTTTTTTCACACCGACTTACCAAGCTACAATTCCTCTAGTGACTGGGGAAAATGATTATGCAGGTGCAATCGCTCTTTCTAGTGCCACCTACCAACTACTTGGTGGTGTAATTGGTCCTAGCATTGCTGGCAGTGTCGCCGCTTTTATCGGTGCAAGACAGGTTTTCTTTTTGGATGCCGTAACCTTCTTTGTTGCAGCAGTATTAATTTTTACTCTCCCTGGTCATTTAAGAGTAGAATCGAATCAACAGCCATCGAGTACAAGTGGTAGAACTTGGCGAGACATTAAAGATGGTACAACCCGCCTAATGAGTGATGCACCTATTCGATACGCACTCTTTATCCAGTTGGTTACATCTATTATGGGAGCGCAGATTTTGGTCAATACCGTTGGCTATGTCCAAGGGATATTAAAATTAGGAAATGTGCAGTACGGCTGGGTAATGGCTGCTTTTGGTATCGGCGCAATGCTGTCAGCAGTAGCTTTTGGTGCAATCAGTCAACGTTTTGCCCGCACAACCTTTATATTGTTCGGCGCAGTTTTGATAATTTTGTCTCTGCTGCCTGCAAATTATGTTTCTTTAAGTCTACTGACAGATTTGCCGCTACTGCCTGCAAATTATGTTTCTTTAAGTCTATTGATGATTTTGTGGCTACTAGCTGGTTTTGGAGAAAACTGTGTAAACTTACCAACCCAAACATTGATTGCAGATCGCATTCAATTTGATGCCCAAGGACGGGTTTACGGCGCACATTTTGCTTGGAGTCACTTGTGGTGGGCAATTTCCTATCCCTTAGCTGGGTGGCTGGGAAGCCAATTTCCTGAAAGTGAATTTCTGTATGGCAGCTTCCTTGGTTTCGCATTTCTAGCTGTGATACAACTTACCCTAAGTCCGTCATTGCATGAAAATGAAAATATATCAAAAACATTTGGCACGAACACTTACAAATCCACGACGAACATCAAACCTAAAACTAAGATAGGGTCATAGCACTTTGAAGGAGTTCAAACGTTTCACTATGGAAATTGACAATTTCTCTAAAGAAATGATACTCAGGTAAGGCAACATAAATCTATCACAAGGAGCAGGAAGCATGGTGACACTAAACGACGCGCGTCGGGTGATTGCGGCAGCAGAGAAAAAGGCAGAGGAGATTGGTCAGCCTATGAACATCGCGGTTGCTGATAGCGGAGGCAACTTGGTTGCACATGTGAGGATGGATGAAGCTTGGATTGGCAGCATTGATATTTCTATTAAGAAGGCATACACATCACGTGCTTTCGACATAGCTACTCTGAATCTCGCCGAGCATAGCCAATCAGGCGGTCAGTTCTTCGGGATACATGCATCAAACGATGGGCGTATAATGGTCTTTGCTGGAGGGATACCTTTGAAGCGAGATGGTAAGGTTGTTGGGGCAATCGGTGTCAGCGGAGGGTCCGGAGAGCAAGACCATGCAGTCGCAGAAGCCGGGGTAGAGGCGTTCTAACGACTGCGATGTGGTGTATAACAACGCCTTATAGGCATGGGGAGAATTTAAAATCGAACCTTAGAAGTTGCTCGCCCATGCCTTGCACTAACTCCTGGCTGGAATTCATCCCAAGTCTTGCGTACTTGTTCGTAGCATTGAGGTGGTGTAATAGGTAAATTTTTTAAGTAAAAGAACGTTGCTTGATTGAAAGACTCCAGCAAAAATACAACCTCTGTTGTTGGACAATAATTATCGACAGCTTCCAAAATGTGACCAATCATAAAGTGATGGGGCAAAATTGCAGTGTCAGGAGCCGCTAACCAAGCATTCAGGAACGGCGCAAGGCGAGAACGTCCGATAAAATGGGTTTTGAATGATTCTCCGCCCACCCCCAATGTGGTTGAATTTGTACTACAAACGATAGCGCCGCGCTTCTGACTGAGATGACCAGCCCAAGCATTATAGCCAATGACCAGCAAATTACTGGCAATAAAATCTTGATGCCAATTCGATGCATCGTTTGTTTCACTCATAAAAACCTCGCGGTAGTTTGGAAACCCAGTTTATTTCTAGTAGTTCTTTTCATAAGTTTTGACGAGTTTATTTTTCTCAAAATTCTGTTCTCCCCCTGCCTAGGCTGTTGACTTTGACCAAATTTCGGCATTTTTCGTTCATGCAACAATCTTCCTCCCTCACCCTGCCTGCGGCTCCCCTCTCCCAAGCTTGGGAGAGGGGTTGGGGGAGAGGGCACAATATCTTAATCTAAGACACGTTTTTCGCATGAAATAATTTGGTTAAAAAAGTACAGAGTACACAGCCTACCCCCTGCCTCCCCTGCTTCCTCTGCTCCCCCTGCTTGTCAAAACCCGTCAATTTTAATGAAAACGATTACTACCTGGGAGGGAAAACGACACGTAGCAAGAATTAGAGGTCGCGCTGAAATCCAG
>JBCBHT010000476.1:0-3793 GCA_038525335.1 Cyanobacteria bacterium J06621_15
AGGATTATAGCTGCGCTTTCTTCTAGATTTTATATCCTGCCATTCTTTAGCTTCGCTAAAACGGCTTAGATGATTTACACGTTTTTTTGACTTAAATTATTGATTTATTTAAAGTTTTTTCTTCTGAAGCATGTGATAATGATAAATTTGTAAACTGTTATAAAACTATGCAATTAAAAGCTAGATATTTTCTTTAAAAATAAGATAATCCTTAAACTTAATTCACCCTATTTGCGTGCAAAATAATTACAAACCTTTACATTTTAGTTTCTAACTTTATTATTCGGTTTCCAACTTTATTATGTTTATACAACGTTTTTGAGTACAGTTAAATGCAATCCTTGCCAAACGGTTGTCCCCATTTTGTCCAATTCTCTTGATTGAAGGGACTGCGCCATTTATAAATTAAATATAGTTTTAATTCCTGTATAGCTTCTTTACGTTGGGGTATATCCGACATATAACCTATTTTTATAGCAGTTTGTAACCCATACTCTTGATGTGAACTTTGATAGCTTTCTATATATTCTTTAAGACCGTGTTCCTTTTGTCGTGATTTACCAGAACGTAATATCACCCCTAAATATAAAATAATATTTGCTACAGAATCGACTACAAAATATAAGCAACTTTTTTTAGGATAATTAATAAGTTTTTGATAAAGGGCTATTGATTTTAACTCAAGCATCAATGGGTCAATTTTATCAAAGTCATAGTGGCTTGATGGTAAGTAGAATAATTTCGTTTGTTCAATTGGTAGTGATGTACGTGTTTTGTTTTGATAATTCAATATTTGTGATTTCCAGTGCTGTAATTCTGATTCACTTAGTGCATTATTTGTAGAGCGCTTGAATTTGTATTTAGCACTTGGGAATAACTCTAGCTGTCCTGGCTTTGGAGGTGGAGGTGGATATACAAATAATTCCAGTTGTCGCGGTTCTATTGGTACGTCATTAAATAAATTAAGTTGATGTATTTCCATCGAGAACTCCTTAAAATTTGACTATTTATAACATATATAAAATCAAAAACTAAAATTGAATTATTAATTGTGATAAGAAGAACGAGTATTCCTAACTAAAACTTGATTAATAGCTTCTAATCTCCGCTTCTGGTCTAAAGCGATGCAATTCCAACGCCAACGTTCCGAAAATTTTGGATATTGTTGCAATCTAGCAATATAATAGGTATTCTGAGAATTCATACAAATTGAAAATAAACCGACTCGTGAGTTACCTGCTTCAAGCTCACCATCACTTTTACGAAAAGCTTCAACCCTTGCCCATAAAATCGCTTCTTTACCTGTCAACCCTTTTTTCAAAGCATCGGCGTATTTTTTAGGGAAGGCATCAGAAACGCGAGGAGAAGCTTGATTCCACTGGTCTAAACTGTTAATAAAAGCTTCAATATTTTGTTTAGGATTTATGCCAAATGCTTGTAGCTTGTTAACTAATCTAGGAATACGGCTTCTAGTTCTTTCTAAGCATATTGCATCCGCATTATCTAAATTATTACCTCCCCTACCTTGGTCGCTACACCAGCCTCTATTAAAAACTCTATTTCCAGGGTCTACATGACCCGAATAAAGCTTAGTTTTACTACCATTAAGCTGACAATTTCCTTCAGCCGTACAAATTGCTAATACACCTATAGAAGAGTTGTCAGCAAATAAATCGTTTAAGCTTCCAGAATATGAGGTATGAGTTGAAGAGATATTTTCTACACTATCTGAAACAAATTTGATTACTGGTTTACTTAGTGCAAAGGTTGTAATGAAAAATAGCAGTAGGATATTTAATAAATCCCATTTGTAGCCTAATTTAACTGAATCGGTCATTATAATTATCTATATTGAATGTGCTAGTAAATATTCCGCATGAGTGTAAAGAAATAGAATATAAGTAATAAGCTACTAAACAACAAAAACAACTGTTTCATAATTAGTGGAAAACTGCACCATAAATGCAAAGACTTTTGGATAATATTCGGCTGCCAAGGGGCTTTCGCTTTCATCTGCCCACCATGAATTAGCCAGTGAGCAAGGAGACAAAGTGGAAGTACATCTCTACCCAATTCCTCGTGTCCTAAATGCTTATAACCTACCCCTGTATGATGAATATTGTATTTACCATACTTATTGCGAGCATATTTTCCTATTCTTGCCCAAGGAAACATTGAGCATCTATTACCAGATTGTTTTAGCCAATAATAATGCTTACTTCTCCAAACATCGGACTTAATGTACCAATAATAATCCTTTGGAGAAAGATATTGTTTTGTCTTCATTGATATTTTTATCCCTATTAAATATTAAAAATCTAAGCTTTTAGATTGCACAAAACCTGTTGAAAATATGAAGTTATCATTTGCTTGGAAATCTACATCTTTTTGCAAATAATTCATAAATTCTTGATGTCCTTCTATGGTTCGTCCTACCGGACATCCAGCGCTTGTGTTATCAACAAACTTCTGGTCACTTGCGCTATGTTGATTGGCTCCGATTATTGAATATTCCTTTTTATCTCCTTTATCAATTTTGCTATTACGATTGAAATCCCGAATGATATGTACTGGTGCAACTTGGATTAGTGCAATCTCGCGCCCTTTATGTTTTCCGATGCGCCAAGCCCTATATTGCCCTGGAACTTGTATTTGCGCTGCACCCGAAGCATTCATGGGTTGCTTAGTATAATAATTCCCAGGTTCAATAGATGCCTCCCAAGCTCCGACTAGCTTAGGAGTGGGATTAACTTCAACTAAAAACCGGGAATCATTGAATTTGTTAGGTGTATTATTATTCCTAACACCTGATGGAAACATACCTTGGACATAAAACACGTTATAGCGACGTTTTCCAGTTCGTACTTCCCAATTTCGGCTTCGAGCGTAATTAATAAGCGCAGCAGCAATTTTATCCGCTCTTTTCGGTTGATTAATGGTTGAAACACTAATACCAGAAATACGAGTTAATTGAAGTTTGTTTTCAAACCACTGATTAATTCCTGGATGTAGAATGGCGATCGCCATAGCTAAAGACAACCCAAAACAGCAAATGCGTCCCCTTGCCTGAGACAATCTAAATTGGCGTTCGGCTTCTTCAGATGCCTTAATTTCTTGATACTGAATTTCTATTGGGAGATATCTTAATAACTCTTCGGATTGAAATGACATTTAGCATTTTTGTTGTAAGCATCTAATAGTGTTTGACAATTCGATGACTCATCTAATTTCTGAAGGTTAAGTGGGAGTGAGGATTCAGAGTGCGTCAAGTTGTATAAATCCGAACGAATATCGGTAGTAAGTGTTGTAATCTTGGGTCGCAAGTCTGAGATTAAAGCAAACGAACCATAGCCAGGAGAAGCCATGTCTAGAATAAATACAACAAATACAGCACTGGTAATAAGAAAGCTTGATGCAGGAAGCCTCATCCAGGAAGAGTGAGGGAGTGAAGGAGAGAGGGAGTGAGGGAATTTATCTCGCTTTTTAAACATTTCTAACTTACCTCAATATTTGTTTCTTTTTCTCTCACTCCCTCACTCTCTCACTCTCTCCCTCTCTCCCTCCCTCCTAATTTCTCCGTATTGGTTGATATCGACCATCACCAGTCCAAGTAGTTAAAGGTAAAGTAGTTGTCTGTTTTGGCTGCTGTACTTTGACAGGTGGCTGCTGCCAATTATTAGTTTCAGCAGTCTGTAAACGTACAGCCTTATCTAAACTATCTCCTGCACCTGTTGCAACTTGACCGAATCCATTCCAAACACCATTCGCGACGGGTTTACCAGCATTAACGACA
>JBCBHT010000477.1:0-3728 GCA_038525335.1 Cyanobacteria bacterium J06621_15
TGACGGGGGAAAGCGGGAGCGAAAACCCTGGACTCCCGTCAAAACGCCAGAACCTTGACAATACAATAGTTTCAGAGTTTCATGCTCTTATGTTTCAATTTTCCTCAATCGCTGAAATGGGATTTTTCAATTCCCCCGTCAAAATCGGTTGTGGAAACCGCTCTGGTTAACCCTTTTGGATGACGGAGTTTCTTATTTATGAATCCCGGAAACGGGATTGAAACACTTGACCAAAGCTCCAGGTAAAACCAATACGATTGTTTCTTATTTATGAATCCCGGAAACGGGATTGAAACCAAAGCTTTTGTCAGACGCGATCGCGCAAATGGATAGTTTCTTATTTATGAATCCCGGAAACGGGATTGAAACTTTATCGAATCTATGTACGCTTAGGTTTAGAGTGGTTTCTTATTTATGAATCCCGGAAACGGGATTGAAACAATTCTCATTACCGCTAAATCTAAAACTACAGCCTGGTTTCTTATTTATGAATCCCGGAAACGGGATTGAAACTTCTAAGAATATGATTACATCAAATTTTTTATTTAGTTTCTTATTTATGAATCCCGGAAACGGGATTGAAACTTAGCGCACTATATGCAAACAACTGCGTGCGATACAAGTTTCTTATTTATGAATCCCGGAAACGGGATTGAAACAGTTTATTACTAGTTACTAGTTTTCTTCCTAACTGGTTTCTTATTTATGAATCCCGGAAACGGGATTGAAACTTAACGAGGTTTTAAAGTGGGCGAAATACTTATTGTTTCTTATTTATGAATCCCGGAAACGGGATTGAAACTATTTTTACTACCACCTTCATTGTCGTTTGTTGAGTTTCTTATTTATGAATCCCGGAAACGGGATTGAAACAACTGATTGACAATTTTATTGAGGTTGAAGACAGAGTTTCTTATTTATGAATCCCGGAAACGGGATTGAAACAAGATAAAAGCATCGGATTGATCTAGAACGCGAACATGTTTCTTATTTATGAATCCCGGAAACGGGATTGAAACTACATTTACTGACTCTATGGGTGTTCCCTCCACAGTTTCTTATTTATGAATCCCGGAAACGGGATTGAAACTTGCTATTCATTTCTTTTGTGGGTTCTACCGAACTTGTTTCTTATTTATGAATCCCGGAAACGGGATTGAAACCATTCGTACTCAAGGTGTTATATCACTCACTGACGGGTTTCTTATTTATGAATCCCGGAAACGGGATTGAAACAATCGTTTCTTTACCTTGAAATCCTTGAGATAGTTGTTTCTTATTTATGAATCCCGGAAACGGGATTGAAACATGATAAATCCTCATTCTCCAAAAAGTGCAGAAACAAAGTTTCTTATTTATGAATCCCGGAAACGGGATTGAAACGCATGAATTCCTATCGTTTGCTGAGATATTATTGGAGTTTCTTATTTATGAATCCCGGAAACGGGATTGAAACACAACTTTATCTACAGCGCTTGCGGGATACCTCCAAGAGTTTCTTATTTATGAATCCCGGAAACGGGATTGAAACCCATAAAACTTCTCCCCGACAAGTTAAAGCATCCATAAGTTTCTTATTTATGAATCCCGGAAACGGGATTGAAACTTCCTTGAGTTGTATTAGCCCCTTGCACACCATTAAGTTTCTTATTTATGAATCCCGGAAACGGGATTGAAACCTTTTGATTCGTTGCAGGTACGAATAGGGAGAGGTTTCTTATTTATGAATCCCGGAAACGGGATTGAAACAAATGCAACTTAACATCCGTAGAAGCATCCGTGCCAGCGTTTCTTATTTATGAATCCCGGAAACGGGATTGAAACTAGCGATTTCAGAGTCTGAAAGAATATTAATTAAAGTTTCTTATTTATGAATCCCGGAAACGGGATTGAAACCATTAGCTGCCTTTACGAGTGATACGAGTCCTTTCTTGTTTCTTATTTATGAATCCCGGAAACGGGATTGAAACATTAATTCTCACACCAAATTTAGTGATTACATAATGTTTCTTATTTATGAATCCCGGAAACGGGATTGAAACAGCCACAAACAAAATAATTGAATATTGTAATAAACGAATAAGCGCGACTGTAGCTTATATTTACAACCGCGCTTTTTTATGAGATTTCTATACGAAATCGAAAAAATGATTATTTTTGCTTACGAATACGTCTTTCTAATTCTGCTTCTGCTTCTTCAACTGACATAGGAACCGAATCACCTGAAGCAGCACGTTTTCTATCTACATAAGTGTAAAACGCTTGTTTATCTTCTGGATGCTGTCTAACATAAGTCAATAACTCTGCATCTGGCATTGTTTCATAATTAAGCTGGCTCATTTTATTAACACCCCCCCATTTGGGAATATTTCAATCTGTAAGGTTTCTCCAACCAGCATTACAATGCAGTTAACACGCTCATCATATCTCACTAAATTGATTGGTTGAAGCAAATTACTTGTTCTTACTGCCATTCTGTAGAGACTTTTTAACTGCTCTGCGGTTGGTTCCATAATTACCCTGTATTAATGAAATTATAAAAAAGCGCCATAGAAATATCAACTTCTACGGCGCTTTTTTATTTTGCCACAGAATAACACAGAAAAAATGTCATGCTAAAATTGCTAACACTACTAAAAAAATATATAGTTATCATATTCTGACTACAAAATGCCAGGTCAAAACAGCTATAACCAAATTGCATTTGCGATTTCAATTATTCAGTTATTAGCGGAAAAACCGAGAAAACGAAATGAGTTATCTAAACTGCTTGATAGTATTCTCGAAAAACAAGGTAAACCGGGAGGTGATACAGTTCAAAAGTTAACTCGAACGATTCGTAAGCTAAGAGATTGCGGTATTGAAATCAAGAGCGCTCCCCATCATCCTTACGAACTTGTAGAATCAAATTTTCCGGTAATTTTATCAACAGAACAACGACAAGCTTTAGCGATAGCTGCTTATTTCCTTGCAGATATGGGTTTTTCTAAAGAGGCTAGTCAAATTAAGCGGATTGGAAATATTACAGAATTAGATATTCCTGGATTTATTAAAGTTGATTTTAGTCCTCCGGTTGACTATAGCGAGGATAAATTAGAAATTATTGTTCGAGAACTTCAAGATAGATTTTTACAACAACGTCGTTACACAATTCGCTATCAAAGCAGAAGTGGGGAAGGTCGTATTTGGGATGTTGACCGCTCAGAATTACGATTTCATAACGGTACTTTATATTTATTTGCTTTTATTCCCGATTGGAATTCTTATAGATTTAATTATTGGTACAATATCGACCAAAATCAGATGTTTCGTCTAGATAGAATCACTAACGTTGGAGCAGCTTCAGATACTCATTGGATATCTGCTGACTTTCCGACTTTAAAAATAAAATACCGAATGAGCGGACAGTTATGGAATTATCAACCACGACGGAAAGATGAAGTGATTGTTTGTAAGAATGCTGAAGAAAAATATTGCGATATTGAAGCGACAATTGATTATTGGTTTTGGTTCCGTCAGCGAATTTTAAAGTATGGGAAGAATGCTCGGATTTTAAGTCCTGAAAAGTTTGCTGAGGAGATTGATAAGGAATATCGGGAGATATTTAAAAGAATATAAGTAGGTCGGCACAAATAAACATGACTATGTAATAAAATGTAAACTAACTTCAAAACCTTGCGATTACTTCGTTTCACTCCGTTCCACTCGCAATGACATACCTTGATTTT
>JBCBHT010000478.1:0-3722 GCA_038525335.1 Cyanobacteria bacterium J06621_15
TTGTTTTTGAAGGTGTAGTTTCACCTGATACTAAAAGGGGTAAATTGCCTGGGCAAACAGAGATGATGCTAAGTAATTTAGTTTATGATTTAGCTTCAAATCCTGTGCCAAAATTTATCGTATGTATGGAAAGTTATGTTGAACTTCCTCACTCGCTAGCACCTTTAATTCCAACATTAATTAATCCATTACCTAATCTGTCAAATATTAAAACCCTTATTCAAAACTTTTGTAATGATAAATTTTCTACAACTAATATAAACATTTTGGAGTATGAAACTTTAGTCCGCACTTGTTTAGGTTTACCGCTTGGTGAATTAGAAATGTTATTGGAACGTTTATCTAGATTTACTTATACCTTAGAAGAATTAATTGATGGAGTATTGGATTATAAGAAGAGTAAGCTAAAAGGTCAAGGTGTGGAGTTTATAAGCGAATCAGATGTACCGAATGCTGCTGGTTTAGACTTATTAGAAGAAATTTTAGAACGTGCTGCGGTACTACTAAAACCAGAAGCACAACAACATAACCTTAGCTTTCCAAAAGGTATGATTCTTTGGGGACCACCGGGAACGGGTAAATCTTTAAGTGCGAAATTGGCAGCCAAGAAAATGGGTGTTCCAATGGTTGCTGCTGACTGGGCTGGTTTAAGAGGTGCTACTGCATACGAATCAAGGAAGAATTTACGAGAGTTTTTACAATTTTGTGATGCGAATGGAGAACATGGTTTAGTTCTATATTTTGATGACTTCGAGAAGGGATTTGCTGGTTTCGATTCCGATTCGGACGGTGGTGTATCGCGTCAATTAGCCGGGGAAACTGCTGACTTGGATGCAAGAGAGAACATCACAAGTGTTAGTTATGGCTACCGTTAATAGATTGGAGTTTCTACCTCCGGAATTGATACGCCGTTTTGATGAGATTATTTTTGTAGACCTACCTCATGCTGGAGCGAGGTATGAAATCTTTAAATTGCATTTAGCTAAATATTTTTCAGGGCTGGATTTTTGTGAGAAAGATTGGTTGCGGTTGCTTAGAGAAACTAAACTACTTACTCCGGCTGAAATCGCGCTGATGGTAAGAAAAACGGCTGAGGAAGTATTTTATCGAAATACTAAGAAGTTTCCAGCCCAGGAACTTGGGAAACAACCTTTGAATGTAAGTGTGGGAGACTTTTTGGAAGTGCGATACGCGAAGCGTCGCCCTTCGGGCTATCGCAATTTACTCCTAGCATGATTCGGGAAGAAGATAAAATTGTAGAGATTCGCAATAAAGCTGCTTACGCTCGTCCGGCTGCATCACCAGATACAAGTAGGTGGGCTAAAGAACCGGAAGTTTTGTTTGACTGTTGAAAAGTATCAAGTGGAATACTCTTAAGTTCAGCACCTACTTGTTGCAAGCAAGCTAGTTTTATTCTTGAATATTTTTTCTTACTGTTTCTACATCCAATTCAAGAAATTCTGCAATTTGTTCAATACTTAAACCTAGTCTAATTAGTTTAGGAATTGTCTCCAGCTTATTTTTGAGAATTCCTTCCTCTACTCCTTCTTGATAAACTTTACTTTTCTTCAAAGAATCTAAGTTCAACATAGTCTCTATTTCCTCCATACTCAAACTGGAAAATTTGTCAATCACCACTGCCTTTATAAATTCTAAGACTTTTTCCTCCAAAGTGGCATCGGTTAGCTCTTGTCGAGCTTGACTCATCAACTGTCTTGCAAATTCACCAGTTTTTTCTTGGCTTTTATTCTCGACTATTAAGCGCATAACTCCCACCGACAGCGATGTTTCTGAAGTTTTCGATAATTCATCAAGATAAAAACGACGTAGATGCGGTAACAAGAAATTTAAGTATCCAGGGAAATTCCCCTCACTACTTTTTGCATCATAGATAACTATGGCATACCATTCTTCATTTGGAGGTTGGTACTGGGTTAAATAAAGAATAATTTCAGCAGCAAGTTGATTGTAAAAATTATCATCTTTGTAGGAATGAGCCTCTAAAAAATAAATTGGTTCCGAAGGGTGATTTTCGGGAGTTAAAAGTAAACCATCTAAACGAAAGCCCCTTTGTTTGATTTCTGGGGCGCTGAATTTATAGACGCTTGGGTCTTTCTCTGGTTGACCAATTAATTCAAAGAATAATTCAGGTATTTCCTTGAATATTTCGTAGAAAAGCGGGTCGGCAGTCATGCACTTTTTACTGTTTATATTATCAATGTTATTAGTCTACAACGTTTTGTTTTCTATGTTAGTAATAATGTACTTAGCAACGCCGTAATTTTTTTTAAGCCTACTTTTAGTTTCTTAAGTTACTTGTAGTTACAGATTATTTTATTACAGAGAGATTCTCTTCATTAATCACAATAGATATTATTAACAGTATCACTATTGTGATAAACATATTTACGTCAATAGTAAATCACTTTTATGCATAAAATTGACTAAAAATAAGAAATAATATATCAACACAGATGAATGAAAATTGCTCAATTTATAACTTTAAAAGCTATCCCTATTCTCGCCGCTTCCATTAGTATCTACTCAAGTTCAACTTTTGCACAAAGCCAAACTAATTTACCTACCCGTATGATTTCTTCAGAGGGAGGTCAACAAGTATTAATACCTGACTGGCAAAGGATTTCATTTAACAATATGCCACCAATACAAGAAAGTCGTTCAATAAAAGCTAACGGATTATCTCGTGAATGGAATGCCGGGGATACTCCTGATAGATATTTAACTTTAGGCGATATTGATGAAGCCTTAAAACCCCAATTATTTAGCCTTAGTAATATTACAAGTGTTTCTAATCATTCCAATTTAAACACTTCTAACTTAGAAGATTTTCCATTATTAGGAGAACAAACAATTCAACATTTAGTGGAAGTAGTACCGAGCTTAGGACAAACCAATACGGATGAAATATCACCCATCGCTGCGCTTTTAAAAGCCGAATCTCCTCAAACTAATACCAACACAACTCTGTCAAACCTTTTATCCCAAAATCCGACTTTAGGAAAGCTAAAACTTAATCAAATTGACTTATCAACATACACAATTTCTGATATCCCTAATCTTGATGCAGTACAGCTATCCAATTTTAATGGTTGGGAGAATACTTTAATTAAAGACGTTCCCCAATTAAACGCTGTACCTTTAGCTTCTTTCCCCCTTCCTTTAACAGAAGTAGGTAGTAAAGTTGCCAGAATTGATTTCATCTGGGGTCGTGCAGAAAAACGTCGTCAACGCACGGTGTCTGGTTCGGATGTAGTGGGCTTTTCTGTTCCCTGTGAAGGTGAAGATTGTCCACACATTGAACTTGATGATTTAGAAAATTCAGGACGTAACATTAGAGATGAATTTGAAGGACGCTCTTGGATTAGCGGAAAATATCAAAAAGTAGAAGGTGGTTGGGGTTGTTTAAAATCGGTAAATGCAGGAAAGGAACCCACTGGAAGATTACCGTTCGGAAGCGCTTTTAAAGTAGTAGTTATGGAGCCATCGGAAACGACCGATACTGTTGATACAGCTTTATTCTTTCGTTTCAAAAATGTCTGTGGAGCTACACCATATTTTATTGGTCCAGTTCCTTTTTTTAATTACGAAGTTAATGCGCCTATTTTTATTGGAGACTGAGTGAGGAGTGGGGGAGAGAGAGAGAGGGAGTGAGGGAGTGAGGGAGAGAGTGAGGGATATGAGTGGTAGTTTTTTGTTTGCAA
>JBCBHT010000479.1:0-3720 GCA_038525335.1 Cyanobacteria bacterium J06621_15
ATGTTTTCAACAGATGACGATAACAGCGTCAAGTTTCTGGTTACGGGTGGTGTAGATATACCAATAGCACCCAAATTTACAGGAAATATTGGAATAAATGCTGGTATTTCCGATGAAACTGATGTTGGAATCAAGTTAGGAATTGGTTACAGCTTCTAACACCTGTAAAGAACTTCACGAATTACCCCCTCTCTGACTTGAAAGAGCAGGGAGGGTGAAAAATTGGAATCAATTATTACCAGTAAAATAATTGATAACTGGGAAGCTCATGACGAACCGGAGCATTTAAAGACAATTCGAGATAGGATGCTCTTGGGAGAACAAATTGCCGGACGTTTTTTAGGATTGTACCAGCAAATTTTACTCAAGGGTTATATTAATGCCGATAATAGTTTAGAAAATATGCGGTTTCGGCTGCTGGGGTTGGTAGTTAAAGAGGATAGAATTATTAAAGTTTATAATCAAATTTATAAATCAGTTTTTAATTTAGATTGGGTAGAAAAAGAATTAGGAAAACTACGTCCTTATTCGGAAAGTTTTCAAGCTTGGGTTGATAGTAATTATCAAGATGAATCGCGGTTATTGAGGGGAAAATCTTTACAGAATGCTTTGGTATGGGCTAATAAGAAAAACTTGAGTAATGAAGATGCTCGGTATTTATCTGCTTCTCAGGAATTGGAAAAAGCAGAACTTACAGAAGCTTTAGCCGCTCGGGAAGAAGAGACCAGGATATTAGCTAAAGCTAATGAAGAATTAAGACAAGCGCAATATAAATTTAAGCAAGCAGATGAAACGTTAAAGCGAGCAAAAAAGGAGTTTCGATTTACACAAATATTAGTTATAAGCTTTTTGGTAACAAGTTTGGTGATGGGTGTACGGTACTTAGGTTTTCTCCAACCCTCAGAATTACACGCTTATGACCGTTTTATGCAATTGCGATCGCAATATTTTCCCGAACTCCGCGACCCCCACCTTTTGATTGTAACTATAGATGAGCAGGATATTCAGTATCAGCAAGATAACTATAATGACATGCAAGATTCGCTATCCGACAAAGCACTTGCTGACCTGCTAGTAAAATTAGATAATCAATACAAAGTAAACACTGTTGGCTTAGATTTGCATCGCACCCACAAAGTGCAGGAAGAAAGCCCAAATTTTACAAATCCTTATACAAATAAGCATCTATTTGTTACATGTAAAGCTCCTACTTCTGGTAATGATGGCGATTCTGAAGGAATTAGACCTCCGTCTGGAGCCACACCAGAACGCATCGGTTTTAGTGATTTTGTTGCAGACGATGATGATGTTGCTCGTCGGCATTTATTAAGCATGAGTATAAATTCTACATCAAAATGTAATACAGAAGAAGCATTGAGTATCAGACTAGCACTTGATTTTTTAGATAAACTAGGCAAAAAGGCACATTTTCGGCAAGTTTACTTAGAAATTAATAATACTACAGCGCCATGGGAAAGTGTTTTATTTAAGACATTAGAAAATCGCACCAGCGGTTATCAAAAAGTGGATTCACGGGGTCATCAAATACTATTGAACTATCGTTCTCTCCCCTCAGTAGACCAAATTGCCGAGACAGTAAGTTTAAGAGATGTATTGAATAAACCTACACAGTCAGAAGCAGTAAAAACATTTAGAGACCGCATTGCTCTAATTGGTCGTGTTGGTGTCACAAACCCTTGGAAAACCCCCTTTAGCTCGGGTGGGATACGTCGCGAACGCGAAGTACCGGGGGTATTTGTTCAGGCACAAATGGTAAGTCAAATCATTAGTTCGGTTCTATACGACAGACCGTTGCTGTGGTGGTGGTCAACATGGAAGGAAGCAATTTGGGTATGGGGGTGGTCGTTTATTGGAGATTCTATTGTATGGCTTTTTTCAAAACCGTTACATCGGGGGCTATCATTAACGGTTTCATTTATGATTTTATTCTTAATATGCTTTGGTATTTTTGTCCAATCTGGATGGATACCATTTATTCCCTCAGCTTTGGTGTTACTATCATCTCCGATAGCTACTGTGTTTTTAGCATCGAAATTTAAAATTGCTTCCCGTAGAGAGTAATCAACCGAATTTCAACCTAAAGTAAACAAACAGACACCCCTCTCCTTTGTAAAAGAGAAGGGATAAGGATGAAGTAATCTAATTGAGTTGCTCCCGGAGAATACCTCGAAACCTCCCTCTACTATGCAATACTAAATTTCTTACTTCTTACTTTTTACTTCTTACTTAAGCCCAAAGGGCTTCGGTAATCGCAGTTATTTAAAGAAATACTGTCGATATAATTCGCAAGTTGCAATAGTTTCCCCGTCAACTACTTTAATTAACCCTAGAGCGTTTAATTTAGAGCAAGTCCTGTTATTCAATTGCGCTTGTTCTTTATTTGTAATTAGTTCTTGCATTCCTGCTCTTAAGTCAGGATGGTTTTCTAATATTGATTCAATATTTCGTAAGTATGTACTATATATTCCTATAGTGGTGGGTGCTGTTTGTAAGAGTTTATTTAGAGTTATATCTTTACGAGCTATATAGTATAACGCCAAACGGACTAAAAACGGATGTCCGCCTACCATTTCCATTAACTGCAATACTTGTTTTTCCTTCCAATTAAGTTTGTAAACCTGCGATAACGAAAGTATTTGCTCTGGTGTAAAATCTGTTAATTCTGCTGGTAAACCGACGTTGAAAGGAGATTGATTTAAGTTGATTGGTACATAAACTTCTGTGGAATGAGCTATGACTAATCTTACTTGCTTCCAAATCGTGCGCTGTTTTGCTTCTTCATGTATTACCCGGAGTAAACCAAAAAAGTCTGGAGAAATATCTGGGTATTCAAAGACTTTATCAACTTCATCCAAAGCTAAAGTTATCGGTTGATTAATTTCTGGGAGTAAATATCTCTCAAAATAATCTTGACAGCATAAATTTCCGCCCATTACCTCGGCTAGTTCCCAGTATTCATCGAGATTGGCAGGTAAACCTAAACCCCTAGAAATACTGGCACAGAACCACTTGAGAAAAGTATTTGTATCGCGAAAAAGACTGGCTGATGCTTTGCGTAAACTTAAGTTTATAACTCTATCACCTCTTTCCTTTGCTTGATAGAGAGTTCTTACTAATAAAGAAGATTTACCCATTTGTCTGGGTGCTTTAATTCTAATCAAAGCACCAGGTTTAGTAATTTCTTCGTAACACCATTGTTCAATCGGTGTACGTTCTATGTAGAAAGGAGAATTGACTCGTACATGTCCCTCTGGATATTCCAGAGCGTTAGATACTGCATTCTGAACTCGACTAGGGGTTAATTCAACGGATTTAGGGGATTTATGACCATTGGTATTCAAATGCCTAGAATTATCAGCGTAATCTCGCCAATTTTCTACGCCTAGCTTTTCACAAATCTTGATAAATATTATCCTATCGACTGGTCTACAGTTAACGTAATTACTAACTGTTGATGCTGCTACCTGTGCATATTCAGCAAAATCTTGCTGGCTGATAAATTGTTCGTGTAGAAGCAGGTGAACTCTTTGTTGTCTATCTTGTCGCAGGTTGACTGAACGTGCCATAGGTTCTTTGCAAAACGCTATAATTTTTAAGTTTACAAGAATTTTAATGAATATTTGCTGTAACTTAATAAAGTTAACTATATTGTCTGGTAAAAGTGTTTTTAACCAGAATAATAGTTAAATTTTTTTATTT
>JBCBHT010000480.1:0-3718 GCA_038525335.1 Cyanobacteria bacterium J06621_15
ACCCTCTTCCCTCTGCGTCCTCTGCGCTCTCTGCGGTTTTTTTTATAAACCCTGAGAACCCATCAAAATTAATGTGGTGGAGTACTAGTAGTCTCTCCCATAAAAATTGATGGGTTCGTAGTTGCGCTTTAGCGCCAAAAGTGATGTAAGGAAGTGGAAACGGTTCAATTACAAACCTTGATTCCCCAGCAAAAACAACGGGACAAACCACTAGAAAATTGGTAAGAGGTAATTGATTTCCCTAGCGCTAGAGTTTTGATAAAGGATTACGATTCAGGATTAATAACTGCTGATTGATTTCTCTAGCGCTAGAGTTTTGAAAAAATAATGACTCAGAATTGATAACTGCTGATTAATTTCCCTAGCGCTAGAGTTTCGCCAAAAAATACTGATAACTGCTCACTGCTCACTGTTAACTGTCCCAAGCAGCTTGAAAAAATTCTAATTCACAAGACATCGCATATCTATAAGCAGAATTAACTATAGCGCTATAGTTTCCATAGGTATTGAGGAGATTTTCTAACTGTTCCGATAACGGAATAAAATCCGCACCGCTATAAGTACGAATCCAATCTGAATATTGATGATTGGGAATTCCATTTTTTGCTAATTCCCTTCCCAAAAAACTATATAAACTCATACAGGGAGACATAGCAGCAGCAATTAAACCAATATCACCGCTCCAAGCAGTTGCTAACAAAAAATCCGTATAGCGACGAGTTGCATTTCCCGGTTGCTGTATTTTCAAATCCACATCCCACTCACGAGCATAACCTTCATGTAGCTGCAACTCCTCCAATACACCACCAGCTAAATTATGGAACGTCGCGAAAACAGAAAAATCTGGAGATTTAGCAGCAGCAATACTATAAGCACGAGCAAAAGATTCCAAGAAAAAAGCATCTTGTCCCACATAATAAGCAAACTTTCGTTGCTCCAAACTTCCATCCCCAATTCCACGAACAAAAGGATGCTCCAAACAAGATGCAGCTAAATCAAAATTATCCTTCCACAAATTATCAGCAAGCATAAATCAGTGAACAGTTAACAGTGAACAGTGAGTAGTTAGGAGTTAAGAGTTAGAAGTCAGGAGTTTTGAGTAGCGAGTAGCAAGTAGCAAGTAGCAATTATAAAAAATGTAGTGGGAGCGTCTCGCTCCCTAGAAAAAATCTCGTTTCTTCTGTTTTGCTTCTTCCCCCTCTTCCCCAATCCCCAATTCCCAAATTATTAAAACGGTAAAAACTGAAGCAACAAGGAACTGACACTTCCAACAAAGTCCATTAAAGTTGGTTTTGACGGACGTACTTTACCTTCTCGGGGTGCTTGTACTTCCATGATAAATACTTGTGCTGTTTGCAATCCAGTTATATCTTTTTGTGATTTGAAGAGTTTTTCGGCAAATTTTGCATCTTGAATAGCACCTTTGCTATCTAACATGTGATAACGAGCAATTCCACGAGCTAAATAAGCTCCTGCATAATCGGGTTTAGCATCAATAGCTTGATTAAAATATTGTGCTGCTTGCTGTAAATTACCTTTTTCTGCTGAAGCTATACCCCAAGCATAAAATTGTTCTGGTTTAGCAACTTGAGATGATATACCAGTTGCTCCCTGTAAATTCGCTTTATTTACGTCAATATCTGTTAGCTGAGCGTTTACAAGATAAGTATTTCTTAAATCAGCACCGTTCAAATTTACACGGCTAAGTTTAGCACCGCTTAAATTTGCACCAAATAAACCAGCACCACTCAAGTTAGCATCGCGTAAATCAGCACCGTTGAGATTTGCACGGCTGAGATTTGCACCGCTTAAATTTGCACCACGTAAATCCGCTCCAGATAAATCAGCCATCACCAGACCAGCACCGCTTAAATCGCAGTTTGGACACTGCTTGGTTGCTAGCAATTGTCTAACATGTTCGGAATTTGCTGCTTGGGCTGAATTAATGAAGCCGAAACTGGAAAAAAATAAGATTGTGCCTATAAATAATTGATTTTTCATAACAGTTACGAGCAGAGCAGTATGTTTTCCTGACTACTCAGCTTAACCTATAAAAAGTAATACCATCAGGGTATATTCTCTAAGTAAAAACTCTAGCAGCAAATAAATTTTGCTTTAATCTTAGACATTATACCTATCAGGCAATCAAGCTTCCGTTATATTCAATTTTCATTTTTCTGCGCCACAAACCGAAAAGCTCCATTTTGTATATCTTTTTCGGTAGTATGGCTAAGAGAAAACAAACCTGTTAACGTGAATAAATGGAGAGCCAACGTCAAACCAATCGCAAGTAAAAGCTTCTCACACATAGTAATTCCCCTGAGCAAACTATAAACGTATCCGTATTTTTGC
Organism: Cyanobacteria bacterium J06621_15; assembly: GCA_038525335.1. GTDB lineage: Bacteria > Cyanobacteriota > Cyanobacteriia > Cyanobacteriales > Nostocaceae > Rivularia. The sequence continues at coordinate 2,353 of JBCBHT010000480.1, forward strand.
TTCAGTTATAACTCAACTTTTTCATAATCTAAGTAAAAACCTAAATCAAAAGAAGTGATTTGTGTCTCTACATGTGGTGACGTTTATCACGATGGCAATTTAAAATAGTCGTTAATGAACGAGTAGCAAGTAGTAAGTAACCAATAGCGAATCAGTTATAGACGATTGAGCAACTTCAAAGAAGAATAAATTAAGTAGTCGTGCAAAATTAATTTAACATCCTGAAAAGTCCAAGTCCCTGCGATTGCTATCTCCCTCCGGGAGACGCTTTGCTAACGTTCCTCGCAATGACACTACACAATTAATTTTGCGTAGGTACTTACTTCTTGCTACTCGCTACTTGCTACTTGCTACTTGCTACTTGCTACTTCTGACTGTATCTCTTGGTAGAGATGAATAATGTTCCAAGAGATTGATGAATAATCCCTTGATAAATGTAGAAATAAAGTAGACAGGCAGTAATAAAATAATTTATGTCAAAGAATGTAAATATATTCTTTTTCTGTATTCAAGACCCTATGCTCTATAGCCCAATACCTTAAACCTGTGGCTATAGGTGAAAGTAACAATAAATTAACAAATAAGTGTTTTTTCTCAAACGTTAAAGTAAATATGGTGATAGGTGGACTGATACCACAGCACTAAAAATCTGACGCTAAAGCATTAAATTGCAGAAATCTTATTAGATTTATCAAATTATCAAAGTAAGGAGCAAAAATGGAGACAGGATTTAAGGAACCCCAAAAGGTTGATACCGCTTTACAGAACGAAATGCCAGCAATAGATGGTACTAAACCCCAAACTTTAGCTAAGTTACCACCTGCTGACACATCTGATAACCAGCTAGAGATGCTTGGTGCAAAACTTTCCCAATTCATGGCTGAGATTCCTCAAGACTTGAATAAGTTTTACAGCGCTTATAAGACACCACTTATCGCACTTGGGGTGATTTTTGCATCGTTTGTTGCTTTAAAAGTAGTCTTAGCGATGCTCGCTGCGATAAACGATATTCCTTTAGTATCTCCTATTTTTGAGTTGATTGGTATTGGATACTCAGGTTGGTTTACATTCCGCTACCTTCTTAAAGCACCAACTAGAAAGGAATTAGCTGTAGAAGTTGAATCATTTAAGAAACAAATTACTGGTCAAAATACTACAGAAAATTTAAACTAAGTCTCTTGGAATTTCTGTAGAAATTTCTAATAAATTGTAATCATTTGTAGACCTAGCTTTATTTATAAAGCTGGGTTTTTAATTAACAGCATTGAAATTTAAATACATTTTTTGTATATTTAAATTTTCTATAGCATTCCTAAATCATTTGTGAGAATTTAGAAACCCGGTTTTTCCAAAAAACCGGGTTTCT
>JBCBHT010000481.1:0-3703 GCA_038525335.1 Cyanobacteria bacterium J06621_15
ATTTGAAACAATAAATCATTTCCTAATTTTTCCCTATTAATATTGAACGTCACGATAGGTGTATCAGCCTCATAACTATGTCTCAAAATTTTTCCGTCATATCGCGATCGCCATTCATAAAGACAAATATTTTTTATGCTGGAATAATAATGTGGGAGAATTTGATAAACCAACTTGATATCCCAACAGTTTTTCAGTCATGTACGTAGGAACAACCGAAGCAGCGAAAATTTTAGATATTAAAACTTCCAGACTGCGCTATCTGCTTTCTCAGGGTCGAGTCAAAGGAGCTTACAAAGCTGGGAGAAATTGGATAATTCCTTTATTTAATGGAATGCCGATTGTAATTAAAGGCAAGCGAGGTCCGAAACCAAAATGGCGCAGAGTAATTCCCGCAAAAACTCAAATCCACGTCAACAGAAACAATATTAGAGATAATAAAGATAAAAACCTAGAAGATTTAATTCCGGTACTTAGCGTCAAACATAGTAAAAGTAATACTTACGGCTATTCTATAAAAATCAACGGTCCTTGCGAAATCATTTATCGACCTCAAAAACCGTTAGATTGTCATGCCACGCTTTGGATTGAAACTTTTTCGCAGGTAAACGTTCGACTAAGCAACCCAAATAAAAAACCAGAAACTTTATCAGAAAAGAAATCCCATTCCAAATTAATTGGAGAGCATTCCTTAATTGTTAATGCTGCCTGATATGGTTTTGATTTATCTAAAAACTGATTTTATAAATTTTGGGCTATTACAAATGTAAATAGAATATATTTTGTTGTTGAGTAGAATACATTTCTAAAGCTTCTTAAAATATCTAGCAACAGGAAGCAACTCAAACCCAGCTTTTTCATAGGTATTACGAGCCGGAGCATGACCTTCATCCCCTGCGGTTTCAACCATAGCAATAGACATTCCAGCATTTTTCATCCAATTCAAAGCGTATTCTATTAAAGCCTTACCAATACCTTGCCGTTGAAAATCTGGTTCTACAGCTACCATGTAAATTTCACCCATGCTATCTTCTGGATGTAATTTTACGGCTACAAATCCCACAATAGAGCCGTTATCGACAGCAACCCATACGTTTGTATCTTCATCCGAACAGACATCTTCGACAGCTTTTTGCTGACTTACCTGCCAACTTTCGGGATAGAAAGCTTGATAAACATGAGGATATAACGATTTCTGAAGCAAATCGAAAACTGGAGTCCAAGCTCTCAGTGAAAGATTAATCAGTGTATTGAGTTGATTCGCGTTGTATGGTTCAATCTGCATTTTGTATGAACTCCAGTCAATACCCCTTTGAATAGAAGGTGATTTTTATTTTATCAGTTCGTAGTATAGCCGTATCGTACAATGCTACACAAGTCCAGAAGCAACATTACTCGTTGGGGCAGCGAATAGAAACACCGCTTCGCTGTAATCTTTTACTCCCGAAACGGGCTACCCCAATTAATTCGTTATTCTATAGAAGCCTAAAGCCCGCTTCAGAGGGCACCCATTAAAATTTTTTTAGAAGAAAAAAATTTTAATGGGAACCCGTTTGCCGCTGCGCTAAAAGATTAGGTTTCTATTCTTTAAGTTGGAAAAAATAGATTATATTGAAATATTTAATTCCCGCCTGATTAAAAGCAAGAAAAACTATTTATATTAAGAATAAATTTAATTAAATCGGGATAAAAGTAGTCCCTTCAGATTATAGACATTCAAGTTTCTTCATAAAATAGATTATCAACCAATGCAATATCATCGGTTGATACTGTCTTATCTAAAAAATATTTTTATAAATCAAGAATATAATTTAATTTATATTCTTTTATCGCAATAGTTTAATTTACCTAGATATAAATCAAGAGTAGATGTATTTATATTGTCTTGGTTAAAAAATGTTTTTGCTGTAAGATAGCTGAATATAAATACGGAAATTGAATAATTTAGGTGTTAATAGTTACGAATTAATTGCAAAGAAATGGGATATTGTGAAATTGTAAAAATTGAAACTGAATAATTATATCAATATCGGAGTTTGTTGTTGATTGATTTAACCGCGATCGCAAAACCTCAACCTCTCAACTTCCAACCGCAATCTTTCATTCTCTATCTTCAAAGCCAATATTTGATTCTGCTGCAATTCAATCACTGACTTTTGACCGATAACTTCCCCAAAGGCTTTTTTACGATTTTGGATTCCAAACCAGCGTTGATAAGTTTTGGTATGTTCATCTGCTGTATGACCTAAGTTATCTGCTGCGGCTTTGATGGGGATTCCTTGGAGGTGGGAACGAATTGCACAAGCGTGACGTAAATCGTAAGGTTGGAATTCAACTCCGACTTTTTTAAACCATCTGGATATATCTCTTCTCATCCAGTTGATATGCTGTACGGATTTAATTTGAGAAATTTTTTTTTCTAATATATTTAACGCTTGGGGATTTTTTAAATTGAATAGTTCTACCCATTCGGGGATAAAAGGGATGACTTCGCGATATCCGGTTTTAGTATCTTTATCAACTTTCCAGGTAGAATCTGTATTTTGCTCGGATATCCACCAGTTGATATTTGGTTTAACAAATAATTCTCTCGGTCTAAGTCCGAAAGTTGCGAGCATTCCATATACCCAGCGCCACATTTCCCAGGTTTCGGTAGCATCAGATATATTTGTATTTTTACGATTCAGAGCAAATTTTTCAAATAGTTGATAAGAATCAATGATTTTCTGGTCGCTGGGAATTTCTCGGAATTTGGGAGTTACTTTATCTCGTTTGACATCGAGGGTAAATTCTAAGTTAAAGGTTTTGATAAATACTGAGGATATTGCGATTAATTCATTTTTTTTATTTCCGGTACATGAGTTGATGACGGATTCAAAGTTTTTTTTGGTTACTAAGGTTGTTGGTAAAAAGTTTCTTTTGATTACACAGACGTAATTAGCGAAGGTATTTTGGCTGGTGATAGTTTTTTTACGAGTTTTATAATAGTTTTCTTCAAATTGGTCTAATAATTCTTGGATGGTTTTGATTCTTTGTTTTTCGCAATTTTTTTCTCTAATTCGGATTCCTAAATATTTATCGTTCCAGGTAAAAGTATGACGAGCAATTAATTTACCCAATTCATAACTTTCTTCAATCGCGGTCTTTAATCCGTTATTGTTTGCTGGAATACCCAAAGATAGTTCATACTGCTTTTTACTTTTATTTAAAGGATGAGAATCGTCTGGTTTTAAAGGAAGAGTTGCTCGTAACTGTAGAGAATTGCCAGTTTGTTTGATGCTAACTCTGACTCTATCTCTTTTTAAATTCAAATTTGCTTCAATTAACTTTTGCTGAAAAACTTTTTGATAATCTAAATCCGTCGCTTTGATTTTCGCCATTCCCTATAGCTACCGTCTGTAGTGTTCTGCGGTTCAAAATCGGTAGATTGCACCCCTCTCTTTAACAAGGAGAGGGGATGGGGGTGAGGTTTTTCCCTAAATATTCCCTTATTTATAAACCCAAATCAGAAAAATAAACTGTTTATGAAAATCATCAAAGTCTTATCAAAATGTTGTTCAATAACTATTTACTTCTTACTTCTTACTTCTTACTTCTTACTTCTTACTTCTTACTCATTACTCATTGCAGTTATATGGTTCCTGGTGGAGTGATGTGCGCTCCGACGTTAACTGACGTAACCCGCGCTTGGTCAATTCTGGAA
>JBCBHT010000482.1:0-3688 GCA_038525335.1 Cyanobacteria bacterium J06621_15
CTTGGGCGACGTATATTTATAAAAATCTATCGCTTTGAAACCACTATAAAAACGTTGTCTAATTTGAATGAAAAAAGGTTTTTACAGACAGCTTAATATAAACATCTATCTCATTGTTTATTGCGGTTGACAAATAAAATAAGAGAATAACTTTTTTAAAACGATATTTAGCTACAAACTACAATAGTACTGCAGTACTATTATAAAAATATACAAAGTAAATGTTTATCGGTTTCGATTTAACTATTAACTTTTTCGATTCACCATTGTTGCACTAGCTTGGTCGGTTGGTACCAATAAAATTTCGCTGAGATTAACATGAGCGGGACGGGTTGCACAAAATAAAACTACATCAGCAATATCGTCGGGAGTAAGGGGAGTTAATCCTTGATATACCTTCTTTGCTTTTTCATCATCCCCATGAAATCTGACTTGACTAAATTCTGTTTCGACTAAACCGGGGTCAACAGAACTGACACGAATCGGTGTTCCTAATAAATCTTGTTTTAAACCTTCTGAAATTGCTCTGACTGCGGCTTTGGTTGCACAGTAAACGTTACCACCGGGATAAGTTTGATGTCCTGCTATAGAACCGATATTAACTACATGACCTTTTTGACGTTCAACCATTCCCGGAACTACACAACGGGTAAGGTAAAGCAAACCTTTAACATTGGTATCAATCATTTCTTCCCAGTCTTGGTAGCTACCTTCGTGAAGCTTATCTAAACCACGACTAAGACCGGCATTATTGATAAGAATATCGACGTTAGACCATTCGCTGGGTAAATTCGAGATAGCAGATTCTACAGCGTTACGATTGCGGACATCGAGTTCTATCAAATGAAATTTTTCGGATGGTAATTTCAAGTTTTCTACAAGTTGCTGCAAGCGTTCTAATCTTCTGGCAGCTAAAATCAATTTTGCTCCTGCATCTGCAAAATATTTGACGCAAGATGCACCAATTCCGCTGCTTGCACCCGTGATTAAAACAATTTGATTTTGAATTGAAGCCATAAATAAAAGTTGGGAATGAGGAGTTAGGAGTTAGGAGTTAATAATTAAGAGTTAAGAGTTAGAAGTTGAAAATCAAGCTTAACTTTTTTGAATTACACAATAATGAGTTAACTACAAAATAAAGTTTGTGAATCAACAACAAAACAAAATTTCATAATTTATAACTCATAACTCATAACTCCTAACTCCTAACTTAAATTCTTATCTTCCCACGACTTCAACGCGCTGAGTAATCATGGTCATTCCATTTCCTCGAACCAATACCGCAGAAATCCACTGACTACCAGGAGTTGTGGGTGCCCTTCCAACTTTAAAGATTCCACCAGCAGAAAGCAATTCTAAGTTTACGGGTGTAGGTCTAAGATATTTTCCTGGTTTCACTTGTTCATCTAAAGCCGCACCTAAAAGAAAATCTTCTCCAAGAGGTTCGTCAACAATTGCATCAAAGTAATAACGCTGTCCGGCTTTTAATTTTTCGGGTAAATTTATATTTACTTTAGGAGGGTTAATACCAGAACTTAGCTGAGTTCTTTCCGATAAAATATCTTGACGAATAATCTTACCATTAACAATACGCTGACGTGATTTAATAGTGGCATTCATGCCTAATTTATTCTTATTCGCTGTATGTTGACCAACTATATTTGTTACCGTATCGGCAATAATACTATTACCTTGACTTCTCCAAGATTCCACTTTGGTAGTGTATCTCAAGCTGGGATAACGCTCCCATAATGAAGTTAAAGCTTTTGCCATGGTCGAACGGTTTAAACCATCTCCATGAACAAAACGAGGGCTATAAAAATTCATTACACCGTTAACATTACGACGATTCGCAGCTGCATCAATTTGGGTCAATAAAGTTCTAAGTGAAGCTGGTGCATTTCGCGAGCGTTGAGCTAGCAGAAGTCTGGCTCTTAAAGATGTATCTAGTGGTACGTTTGCCTCGGCTGGTTTCCAATTAGTAGATAAACCGAGTGTCAAAATAAATAATATTGCCCAACGGCTACTAGCAACTCTTGATTTTCTGGCGCTGATTGAGGTATTAAAGTTAGGCATTGGTGATAATGTTGTAGGTAATTTAACTACAGTAATTATTCGCTGTTTTGATGTATTCTTCATTTTAGAACTTCTCTTCACAAGTGAGGTAGTTGCCGAACAATAAGGTTTCCGTCGATGAGCCACAAACTTTGTTTGAATGCAAACTACCGGTCTTCGGAGCGTCTCCCGTCAGGGAGATACCCGTTCACCCGCAAGGGTGTGGTTAAGGCTGAAATTCCGGATGAGTCTACAGAAAACCAGGAAATTGTTTTATCTTATTCAAGTTAGGCGCTGACAGGGTAAAGGGTTAATGCAAGACGCTCCTATACGATTACTTATAGCAGCCAGCGGAACTGGCGGACATTTATTCCCGGCGATCGCACTTGCCGAGCAGTTGCCAGATTATCAAATCGAATGGCTGGGTGTCCCCAACAGGTTAGAAACTGAGCTAGTTCCCAAACAGTATAAATTGAATACCATTGGGGTTGAAGGGTTCCAAAAAGGTTTTGGTATTTCTTCTTTACTCACCTTGGGTAAGCTGGTGGGTTCAATTCTACAAGTTAGAAAAATTCTCAAACAAGGCAAATTTGAAGGAGTTTTCACTACGGGAGGCTATATTTCCGGACCTGCGGTGATTGCGGCTCGTTCTTTGGGTTTACCTGTAATTCTCCACGAATCTAATGCTTTACCTGGTAAAGTCACTCGCTTTTTCGGTCCTTGGTGTAATGCTGTAGCGGTGGGATTTGAAGCTGCTGCAAAATATTTACCCAAAAATAAAACTATATATACTAGTACTCCAGTACGTTCTGCATTTTTAGAACCGGGAATCGAAGCATCATTAGATTTAGAAATTCCTGAAGATGTACCTGTAATAGTAGTTTTCGGTGGTTCTCAAGGTGCGGTTTCGGTAAATAGACTAGTTCGTGAAAGCGCTCCTAAATGGTTTAAAGCTGGTGCTTATGTAGTACATTTAACCGGCAATCAAGACCCAGAAGCAGATAGTCTCAAGCATCCGCAATATATTTCGATGCCGTTTTACAACAATATGGCAGGGTTATTACAGCGAGCAAACTTAGCGATAAGTCGTTCGGGTGCTGGAAGCGTTACGGAATTAGCTGTATGTGGTACTCCAGCAATTTTGATTCCCTATCCTTTTGCAGCAGAAGACCATCAAACCTATAACGCTCAAGTATATACAACAGCAGGAGCGGGAATATTATTTCAACAGAAGGAATTAACAGCTGAAAAATTGCAAAACCAGGTATTGGAATTATTACAATCCCCTGAAGAATTGCAAAAAATGAGCGAAAAAGCCAAAACTGTTGCTGTTCCCGAAAGTGCTGAGAAATTAGCGCAATTGGTCAGGGAAGTTGTGGAAAGGTAAATATTAGGTCTTATATTCACTGAATTGAATCGTGATTTATTTTAGGGTGGGCTGATAGCTTACCCTATATTTTTTTATATTTATAGGCTGATTAACCATCCCAACGGTTAATTGCTAAATCTCTTGTTTTATAGCTACCTCGTTTTAGTATCTATAAACGTAGTACTCCGCCACATTAATTTTGATGGGTTAATAAGTCGCTCCGTAGGTTGGGTTAAGTGAAACGCAACCCAACTCGGGTGTTGG
>JBCBHT010000483.1:0-3676 GCA_038525335.1 Cyanobacteria bacterium J06621_15
TAAAAGACTATTTTCAGGATGCTTCCAAATTATTCTAATGTTTCCATTCGGTAAGTAAGATAATTTAATTTTTCTACCTGGAAATGGATTGTTATTATGCACTTGATTAAAAATGGCTTAATTACACATTGAATTTTTAACCAATATTTTGTCACAACCAAAATCCAAAGAGTTACAGTAAATACCTCTAATTCTCAACCTTTGACCTTTGACCTCTAACCTTTAACCTGATAAAACCATCTCCTTAACCATCTCAGCCGTAGCGGGAGCGAGTAAAACCCCATTCCGATAATGAGCGCTAGCTAAAATCACGTTGTCGTATCCTGGTAGTTTTTCAATAACCGGAGCGGGACGACCTTCCGGACGCGGACGCAAACCCGACCACGTATCAATTATTTGCGCTTTCGCTAACTCCGGACAAGTTGCGATCGCACTCTGTAATGTAGTTTCCAAAAGTTCTTTATCTGCTACGATTTCACCGTTGTCTTGGGTAAATTCCACAGTCGCACCCACCCAATAATCTGTAGCTGGGTACACATCTCCACGACGAGGAACTATATATGTATCGTTACAGGTAATTGCTGGTTGAAATTTGGTTTTTCCTAAAGGATGACTTAAGCGTAAGTGAATTGCTTGTCCCAGTACCGGACGAATATCAACTTTTTGATTTAACTGTTCTGTCAGGGGAGACGAACCCAATCCCGCACAAATTATAAATGTATCTGCTGTGATTACACCTGATGTTGTTTCCAATTCCCTAGCGCTAGGGTTTTGTTGATTTGTTGATTCGGATTCTCTAGCACTAGGGTTTTGTGATTGTGTTGATTCTAATTTTCTAGCGCTAGAGTTTTGTGATTGTGTTGATTCTAATTTTCTAGCGCTAGAGTTTTGTTGATTAGTTGATTCGGATTCCCTAGCACTAGAGTTTTGTTGATTAGTTGATTCGGATTCCCTAGCGCTAGAGTTTTGTTGATTTGATGTTGACTTGATTCCCAAAGCACTAACACCAAACTTAAAATCAACACCATTGTGTTGTGCTGCTTCCACCAAAGCTAATGTAAATGCTGTGGGGTCGAGTTGTCGGTCTTGGGGAGAATGAATTGCGCCAATGTATTCCCGGTTATTCACATCCACCTGGGGACATATCTTTTCTAATTGAGATTTATCTAAAATATTTAATTCCCAACCTTGATTTTGACGAGTTTCTCGAAGTTTTTCCCAAAAGCTCAAATCATCAATAGTCACTTCAGGTGACGGTAGCAACATCAAAATTCCCTGACGATTAACAGGAAGTTTCCAATTTGTAATGGCTTCCAATTCAGGAATCAAAGTTTCATAACGCTGGATGCTTGTTTGTCGCATTCGCCAAGCTTTACCCTTGACCTTATGGCTAATAATCCCCATTAAAACACCCAAAGCTGCACCTGTAGCTTCCTGTGCAGGAGCTTGCTTATCAATAACTGTAATTTTCAAACCTTCAATTAGACTAAGCTCGTAAGCTAAAGTTGCTCCGATAATACCGCAACCGATAATAACTATATGACTCATAAATTCGTGGCGATATATAAACACAAAGATAATAATATAGAGACGCTGCATCGCAACGTCTCTAAAAAAGCAAGGTAAAATTTTAACCGTTATATTTCAACAAAATTGTCTACAGATAACCTTTGACTTTTAACCTTTAATCTTTAAACTGGTTCATCAGATAAAGCTTCTGCTGGGACTAAATCCAAGAATTGATTAATATCACCAAAGACAGCATCATAAGCGCTCAGAGCTTGTCGGGAATTACCAGCACCAGCAGCTTGGTCAATTTTTACCAGATTATTGAGCATATCTCGGACAATTTTGCGTGCTTGTTTTTGTTGCTCTGGAAGAAGATTAGAAGCAATAAAATTCATATTTAATTTTGCTTCAGTTATCGGACCGTGTATAAAAGTACCAACATCTATCCAGTCCTCATTTTCAATCAGCTTTTGTAATTCAGAACCACGTTCTTGTACGGCTACGATATCAGGTACGTATTCCTGGATTTTCTCTATTTGCGATTGAGTATAGGTTGGAGGTGCAACAGCGACATTAGGACCGCCGCAGCTGATAAGTAATGTAGCTAAAGATACTAGTATTAACGAAAAAACGGGGCGTAGACGCGACATAAATCGAACAATTATTATCTGGCAATTATCACAGTAATTTTAGCTTGTTGAGGACATTTTTCATTACTGGTCGCCGATATATTTTGGCAAATTTTCCTAGCCTAGTTAATTTTCCCAGCGAGAACAGAGATTTTATTTTTGGGAGTTTCTAAGTATAATTACCCTATTATCATTTTTTCAGATAAAATACTCGATTCTTTACTCTATTAGTTTGAACTGGTTCGTTTTCTCCTAAACGTAGGAGGACGTTGTATGTAACGTCTCTACAAACCGTTGGAATTAATAGAATCTTAACTCAACCTGAGTTCGGGATAAGCTCAAAACCTTATTATATAGTTGATTGAAAATATGATTTATAAACGTAATTACCTTGTCTGAGCCATCAATCAGCTGTCAAAAGTAGAATTAAATTCCTTAACCCGAACTGACGTTAACTCATTACTCATTACTCCTTCTCCTACCCCCTCATTTAAAAATCCCAACTATAAATCATAAAAAGTTAAATATTATCGTTGATTTAATTGAAAAAGGCTTGATAAGCTGAACCACTAATAACGTCAGCCTTTGGGCTTTTATAGGCAATCGTAACCTTCTTTACATTAGCCCGCTTATTACAAAGGGGAGTATTTTTGTGAACGCATCTGAGATGGCAACAAATCTTGAATTTGCTAGTAAAATTGCTGCGGTGGTAAACTTATTCAAATTCGAGTTTCCCGACGCAAAATCAGACCTTAAACCTTGGAGAAGCGACCAGCAAACAATGGAATTGGTAGACCCAGATTCTATTGACATTGGTTTTCATTTTCCCGGTGTCAGTAAATCTTGGCAAAGTCGCAGCATCTTAACTCAAATTCGTTTTTATCAAGACCCAATTAGTGAAAGTGAGCGTCGTGCTATTGGTGTTGAAATTGCTGGATTTGACCATAGGGGAGAGCAATGGAGACTTTCTACAGTAGAAAATTGGGTTGTTGTTGGTAAGCTTGAACCTTCTGAAGAGAAAAGAGAAAAATTAAAAGCTTTTTGTCGTCAAGTTTTGGAAATTTTCAACAGCAATTCGGAAATCAGTGAACAGTGAACAGTTATCAGTTATCAGTGAACAGGTAATTGGTAATTGTTAATTGGTAATTGGTAAAAATAATTTCTCTCCCTCTCTCCCCGTCTTCCCCCTCTAATCAAAATTTACAATTACCATCACTACAGTAAGCTGACTTATAGGTACTATCGCGTTTTCCAAATATCGTATAGCGGTTGTCGCGGATTTGCTCGTAAAATCTATCCCCAGCCCATTTTAATCCTGGTAAAGCGCGATAAGCATCAACAAAAACTTTTCCAGCAGGTAATAATCTACCAATTTCTTCTGCTGCATCGCTACCTTGCCAGCGTTGTTCTGGGTTATCTCCATCTATCAAAATCATCCCCTGTTCGCAATCATTTGAGGTGATATTCCACTTCGCTAGTGTTTGTTCTTCTTGCATGGGAATATAATTAAATATTTTTCCTTTGTCTAGATTTTCTAA
>JBCBHT010000484.1:0-3637 GCA_038525335.1 Cyanobacteria bacterium J06621_15
CACCACTACTTAATCAATAAAACTCTAGCGCTAGGGAAAAAAAGATTGGGAACGGGTAACAACTCTCAGATTCAAAATCAATTTTCTACCCCCTCTTCCCTCTCTTCCCCCTCTCCCCCCTCTTAAAAAAGCATCACCTTTTAATAAAAAAAATTTAAAAACTTATGTCCACTTCAGTTAAAAAATCTTTAAAAAAACGCCAGCGTTTTAGTTTGAGCAGATGGTTGATTGATTTAACACCTAGCTTTTTTGATAAGACCTTAGAAAAAGTCGGAATCAAGCATTTTAAGTGGCTGATTTTACTCTTACTAGTATTATCAGTCCCACTGATTGTTACCCCACTAGAAGTTTGGCAGCAAGGAGCAATAGCTGTTTTTCTCGTATTACTAGGTCAACTAGTATTGGGAGCAGAAGAACAAGAATCTTCTGAAGAAGTTGGACAATACTATCACCTTTTTATGGTGTGGCTGAGTCTGGTAACAACAATGCGGTATTTATATTACCGTCTGAGCTACACGCTTAATTTCGATGGATGGATAAACAGTATTGCTTGTTTAACCCTATTGGGAGCAGAATTATTCGCAATTGCAACTTTAGTATTAGCCTACTTTCAAACATTAAAAATAAAAGAGCGCAAACCCGTTGATATTTCAACTATTCCGCAAGAGGAATGGTTTGATGTTGATATTTACATTCCTACCTACAACGAAGACGTAGAAATTGTTCGTAAAACAGCATTAGCAGCATTAGCTTGTGATTATGCTCCCGGAAAAAAGAAAGTTTACGTCCTTGATGATGGTCGTCCCGAAAAGTATCAACAAGACGACCCACGCTACGAAACCTTCCGGGTTAGAAGAGAAAAATTACAGCAAATGTGTGATGAGCTTGGCTGTATTCACATGGGAAGAGATAGTAACGAACATGCGAAAGCTGGTAACATCAACACTGCTTTTCACAAAACCGACGGGGATTTAGTTTTAATTCTAGACTGCGACCACGTTCCATCAAAACAATTTCTTTTACATACAGTCGGTTTCTTCTACGACCCCAAAGTTTCCTTCGTCCAAACACCCCACTGGTTTTACAACCCAGACCCCTTCGAGCGTAACCTACTTACCGACGGAAAAATCCCTGTAGGTAACGAACTCTTCTACAAAGTACTGCAAAAAGGTAATGACTTCTGGAACGCATCATTTTTCTGCGGTTCTGCTGCGGTAATTCGTAAAACCCACGCTTTAGAAGTCGGAGGAATTGCAGTAGAAACCGTAACCGAAGACTGTCACACAGCATTAAGATTACATTCCAAAGGTTATAAATCCGTTTACTACGACAAAATCATGGTAGCTGGGTTAGCACCAGACACCTTTTCAGCTTACGTCGGTCAACAGGTACGCTGGGCTAGAGGAATGGCTCAAATTCTCAGAATTGAAAACCCATTATTTAACCCCAAACTCAAACTCAACTTTGCTCAAAGAATCTGCTACCTAAGCGCAACATCTCACTTCTTATATGGTTTCCCCAGACTAATATACGCAATCATTCCCACCTTATTCCTACTCTTCGGAATCAACCCCATCCAAGGTTTAGGTTTAGAAACCCTAGCATATGCATTACCTCATATTCTCCTCTCCCTAGCAACCAACCACATTATTTACAAACACGTCCGATTCTCCTTCTGGAACGAAATCTTTGAATTCGTAATGTCATTCCAAGCAGGTTGGGTAACATTACTAGCGCTGATTAATCCCAAAATGGGTTCCTTCAACGTCACCGACAAAGGAATAAACGTTACCAAAAGAACCTTCGACTGGACATCAATGCGCGGCTTGATAATAGTAACCTTACTAGTAGTCGCTTCCTTACTCGCAGTTCCTTACTGGTTATTACTCCGACCGGAAGATACAGAAGCAGTTTTAGTTAACACCTTGTGGTCAGGATTCAACTTAATATTATTAACAGCAGCATTACTAGTAGGATTTGAGCAACCCCAGATTCGTAGCGCTCACCGTTTACAAAGACAACTTCCCGTAGTAATTTCCAGCGACGGTCAAATCATTGAAGGAAAAACAGCGAATATTTCCGAAACAGGAGCTTTAATATCCTTAAAATCATGGTCTAATTTACCAGACGAAGTACAAATCGAAGTGAAGGGAGACTTTAGAGCTAGTGCTGTGGTAACAGCAAGAGTTGTGCGAGTAACACCAGTAAGCGAAACAGAAACCCATTTAGCAGTAGACTTTGTTAACCTCAACCAGAATCAGCTAGATGACTTATCCCTGGTAATGTACTCCGACGTAAACGAATGGTATTCACAAAATCGAGAAAACGCTGATAAACCATTTGCTTCCTTGGGATTCTTAGCTACTAGTATCACCCGTTCCTTACGAGAATTAAAACCAGCTACAACAAAGAAAATCCGCAAACAAGTTAATACCACCGCTCAACTTTATTGGGACGGTCACTTCTTTAGCGGATTCGCAACCGAATTAGGATTAACAGGTTTACGCTTAGAACTAAATAGTAAAAAATCTGTTTCAAGTGATAATAGATTGCTAGGTAAAAAAGATTTAGAAACAATGCAGAATGTTAAACCTCTAGTTGGTTTATTACTAACTCAAAACCAAGATAAACCAATTAGATTTGTTGCAGAAATCAATTTAGTTGAAGAAGAGAGAGGTAAAGTTTCAATCGAACTTAATTTCCCCGAAAAATTCCGCAACAGACAAACTCCCAAAATCAAACAGTTTTTACGAAGTAATTTAGAAGATATGGGAAGAGTTGCTTAAAGATTTAATTCAAAATTCAATCAATTAAAAGCCTGGTTTTTTTTCACAAAACCGGGTTTTTTGATTATGACAACTAGTACTTCACCACATTAAAATTGACAGGTATTTTTCCGCACCCGACCAGGAATGAATTCCCGGTCTAATAGCTCAAGTCCATTAAAATGGACTGAAATAAAACCCATTACAACTAGTACTCCACCACATAAGTTTTGAGGGGTATTCTTCAGTCCTCTTAAGAGGACTTTTGCTATTAGACAGGGGTTTTCAACCCCTGACGGATTTTATACACACTGACAAAACTGCATAAGTTAAACACCTTCAGAAATACCAATTTAACGTAACTTATTTACAGCATCTCCACTATTTTCAAAATCAATGATAAATCTACCAACCTTAAAACATCTACTTTTAATCAGCAGTCTTTTATTAATAAATCCAAATTCAACAATCGCTCAAATAACCCCCGACAATACTTTAGGAGCCGAATCATCTCGCGTCGTACCGAATGGTGCTATAGATAAAATCGAAGGTGGTGCGCTCAGAGATAAAAATTTATTCCACAGCTTTCAAGAATTTAATATCAACAATGGACAAAGCGTTTATTTTAACAACCCCTCTGGGATAGAAAATATATTGACGCGGGTAACTGGTAAAAATGCATCGAATATTTTCGGAACTTTGGGTGTTGATGGTGCTGCGAATTTATTTTTGATTAACCCCAACGGGATTGTATTCGGAGAAAACGCTCGGTTGGATTTAGGTGGTTCCTTCGTCGGAACAACTGCTTCGGGATTGGAATTTGGAGAACAAGGTAATTTTAGCGCTACAAATCCTCAAGCACCGGGGTTGTT
>JBCBHT010000485.1:0-3630 GCA_038525335.1 Cyanobacteria bacterium J06621_15
AACTTTTATCTAATAATCAAATGTTTAACGAAGGTAAACTTCTGATGCAAACATTGGCTAGTATTTAAAATTCAGATGTCTCAATAATTTGCTTATCAAATTTACTTTTCTTGCCACTATATAAGATATTTAATTATAGTTTTTAGTCTTTTCTTCAAGCTATTTATTATGTGAAAATACTGAGTAAATAAAGATGCAGCTATCTCAAGTAGAAGCCGAACATTTCTTCAACTTGTTCAAACCTTTACTAGGTCATATTAATCAAAAATTTCAGATAACCCTAATCAGATTTAATACAAGCTTTACTTGCTATAAACCTCCGGAGCAATAATTTTAGCTTCCTCATCACTAAGGTAAAATTTGGTCACTGGTACCCCTGACTCTTCACATCGCAACGGTTCAATAATTTTCAAGTAAGGATTCCAAACCGCAATTACTCCTCGTTTTGCCTTTTTTCTAATCAGTTCGCATTCGATATGAACTGTTTGCAATAAAATTACTAAAGTACTATGTAATTGTGCTGTGACGCTCAACGAATATCGCTCGTTTAAGTCGGTTAATTTTCGCTTCAATTCTAGTTGAGTTGCTTGAATCCGAGCTAATTCTTTCTCTTTTGCTTCCCCTTCTAAACTCTTCTTCTTAATTTTGGCTTTAATCTCAGAAACAATTGTGTTGTAATAACTTTTAATTCTTTCTTCGTCTCTACCTAATTTACGCGACAAGCTTTTACGCCAAGGTGTAATTTCTGTATCAATTAATTTCGATGCATGGGAATTAGCAGTATGTAATAATGGTTCAAAATTAATATGTGTTAAATTCGACGAATCTTTCAAACATATTTGGTCAGATTTCCATGACAGTGCATCACCAATTTCTACGCCGGGAATACCCGTCAGACCATTAACAAAAAACGATACCATTCCCAACCGCTTTTCGTCTGCGCTCGCGGTATAAGACATATTAAATAATATGTAGGGAGTTAGCGCTTGAAAGGATTTACCGACGCGAATTAAACCATTTTGCGGACATAAAGTATCGCTGATTTTTTTCTCAAATCCTGTAGTTTTGAGATAGCCATCATACTTAATAGCTAATGCGGCAGCATAACCTTGAAAATCAAGTAATCCAGAAAATTTATCAAATATTTCTGAATTATAGGTAACAAAATAGCTGTCGTTTACATCTGCTCTGGTGCTAAAACTAATAGAATCAGATACATCTAAAGAGCTAGCAATATCTACTGGCAGTAACGCTTCTAAAGTATCATCATTCGTATATTCTGCAACCCCAGATTTTAAACTAATTACTTGGTTGATAGCATCAAGAAGTTGATTTTTCATGCTTCTAAATCATCCCCAAATAAGTTTTCATCAAATTCTTGTACTTTTTGATAACTATGTTTGGCATCTAATAACTGTCCTCCAAAAGAATCAAAAGCATTATCTAATTCATCTTTATGGGAATTCGCCAACCACAGGTCAATTACCATGTCTTCAAAATCAAATTCATCCCCCATATTCCCCAATATGGTTTCGATTTCTCCTACCACCAATTCAAACATATTTATTTTGTCATGAAGAACTTTGAGAATATATTCTTCAATACTATTAGCGATGCAAAAATTAAAAATAAACACATCTTGAGTTTGACCTATGCGGTGAAGACGACCGATACGTTGTTCAATCTTCATCGGATTCCAAGGTAGGTCATAATTAACAATTGCATTGGCAAATTGTAGATTGCGTCCTTCTCCTCCCGTTTCCGTCGCTAACATCACAGGAACTTGTTCTCGGAATTCTTCAATAGCACTATCTTTGGCTTTCAAAGACATATCACCGCGAAACTGGCTATGTTTTATTCGGGCAGCTGTCAAACTTTCGGATAAATAAGTTTGGGTAGCAAGATTATTGACAAATACTAAAGTTTTTTGAGTCGATTTCTTCAGCAAGTCTACTAACATCCGAGTTTTTTCAAACTGTTTGATATTACTAGCACGCTTTTTTAAAAACAAGATTTGAGAATTATTAAAACGAGACTGCAATCCTTCCAGAGAAGTAAGCAAAGCTGCGGGGCTGGAACCAGCACGCATCAGTAGGTTATTTCTGGTTAGTTTATCAATTGTTTTTTCTTCTAGTGATGAACGCAAGTATTCATTGATAGCTTGATATAATTCCTTCTCCTCTTGGGTTGGCTGCACCGTAATGGTAGAAGCGAAGCGTTTGGGAAGTTTAACGTCTACAACCGAACGGGTGTTTCTAATCATTACTTCCCGCATTAAATTCCTTAATCTGTCAGAATTTTTAGGAGTTCTACCATCCTTTGAACCGACATATTCCTTTTTAAACTGAACTTCTGTTTTTAACAATCCCGGTTTGAGTAGAGTCAGAAGATTAAACAGTTCCACCAAATTATTTTGCACGGGAGTAGCTGTCAGCATCAAAATGAATCGTTTTTTGATTGCATCAACAAGCTTCCAATTAAGAGTACGGCGATTTTTTAGGTGGTGAGCTTCATCCACTACTACCATATCCCAGGAACGAGAAGTGACATAATCAAAGTGAGTGGAATGTTTGGCAGTATTGATAGAAGCGACAATATGATTGTGACTTGTCCAAAATTCAGATGGTGGCAGTTGTCTTGAATCAGTAGTAACAGTAGTAATGTTAAACTTTTGAAGCAGTTCTTGTTGCCATTGAGAAACTAAGGTAGCAGGAGTAAGAATTAAAAGGGATTTGATTTGATTTCTACAAAGATATTCTTTACAAATCATTCCAGCTTCAATTGTTTTTCCTAATCCAACTTCGTCGGACAACATCGCTCTACCACCAAATTGTTTGATAACTTTCTTGGCAGTTTCAATTTGGTACCAGTGTTTGTCAATATTGTAAAGTTCCGGCAGACATACTAACTGGTCGTAGTCAGCCAATATTGATAAATTGAACAGGGATAGTCTGGCTTCATAGCTTTCTAAGGAAGTAAATTGGCGGTTTTTGAGAGCATAGGCAGCTTGTGAATCTTCAAATTTCAGCGAATAACTATCAGTCATTTGAAATTTAAAATGGTACTGATATTAATTCTCGCAAAAAAAATTAGATTCAGATTACTTTTGATACAACTCTTTAGCTTAACCAAATGCCTAAAAGCGATATAGCATTTTTCTTCGCTGTTTGAGAATCTAGATTAATTTCTGCGCTCAGTAATATAAATTTAATTAAAATATTGCTGGGTTGTTAAAGTAAAAATTTTCAGAATCCAAGAGTTACGGAAAAAGGCAGTCGGCAGTCGGCAGTCGGCAGTCGGAAAAAAGAAAACGGTTTAACCTCACTTCGTGAACAGGCTGCCTCACCCAATTGAGGCAGCCCCTAAATTTATTTATGCAAACACAATAATATTTTTTCCGTCCGGCGTAGTACGAGAAAAAATGCGTCATTACTTGAAACCCCTAAGTTTATTTATGGGGTACGACTGCCGACTGCCTACTTTCCACTGCCCTCTCATGCATCTCCACAATGCCGGATAATTTGCCAGTGTTAATATAAAAAGTATAAAAACAAGCAACATCTAACAACCAATGGCAACGCAAAAAGTCACGGTTGAACTCCCACAAGCTATTTTTCAACAATTGGCTCG
>JBCBHT010000486.1:0-3614 GCA_038525335.1 Cyanobacteria bacterium J06621_15
AACCGTAAAAACCCTAGTTTTTCCTTTATAAACCCGGTTTCTCTATGCTTATCAATAATGGTGCAAGATATGAATTAAGAGGAACATAAAGAATACTAGGAAAGACATAGAAACAAATTTTGCTGTTTACCTGCGGTTTCCCAACAATGAATATCCTCCGCAAACAACTATATTTCACGCATTTAATCCGAAAATTCAGTTTTCTTATACTGCTAATATTCACAGCAGTAACGCTTTTATTGTGGAACAATTTTGATGTAATATCCGCTCCTGCTAGAAACTCGCAATCTTTCAAATGGAATAGCGTCAATATTCAGGGGATGGGTTACGTTACGGGAATGAGTATCGCACCGGTAAAACCCTATGATGTCTACGTTCGCACGGATGTTGGAGGTGCTTATCGCTTCGACCGCAAGAATAAGAAGTGGATACCTCTGATGGATATGTTTAATACCAATTTCTCTGGTGGTGGTATTGGTGTTGAAAGTATCGCTGTTGACCCGGAAAAGCCGACTCGCGTTTATGCAGCAGTAAAACATGGAAGTTCAATTATTACCGAGCATAATAGAAAAAAGTATAAATATTCGGGTGAAGTATTTGTTTCTAATGACAGGGGAAATACTTGGAAACCTACAGGATTAGGTAAAAAATATGTCTTCATGGGAGCTAACCAAGAATACCGTTCCGATACCGGAGAACGTTTAGTAGTAGACCCAAATAAAAGTGACATAATTTATTTTGCTTCTCGACGGGATGGGCTGTGGAGAAAGAACGGAAATCAAGAATGGACTAAAGTCAGCAGTGGATTACCAGCTGCGAAAAAATTACCACAATATAATAAATCCAACGGTAAAGAGAATAAAGATATACCCGGATTTACTTTCGTTGCTTTCGATAAAAATTCTGGAAAGACTAATCAAGCAACAAAAACAATCTATGTCGGAGTTCACGGTAAAGGACTATGGCAGAGTAAAAATGCCGGTCAAACATGGCGTAATATAGCAGGAGGGAAAGACCCCTTACGCGGAACAGTTGCTTCTGATGGTACGCTGTACGTGAGTTTTGGAACCAAACCCAAAAATGGCGGTAAAAAATCTGGTGGAGTCCGTAAATATCAAAATCAAAAATGGAATGATATTACTCCAGATGGACATAAAAGAGTTTATTCCGCAGTTGCAGTTAGAGCGAATAATCCCAATACAGTAATGGCAATTGCTGATAAATATCTTTACCGTTCCGATAACGGTGGTATTACTTGGGACAAAAAAACCATGTATATGGGTGCTTATGATGCGAATTATCCTAAAGATAAAGTAAATCCATCGGCTCCCAAATACTATCAGTCTTACGCTGGAACCGGTGCTTCAGTAGCAGTTTTTGACCCAGCGAATCCCAAAAAAGCTTGGTGGACAAATGGTTGGGGTGTAGCTAGTACCGACAACATAACCGCAAAAGAGCCAAATTTTAAATGGTTGATGAATAACTTAGAGGAACTTGATGCGAACCTAGTAATAGTTCCCCCCGTTCCTAAATCTCAAGGAGGAGCAGATTTAATCAGCGCTGTACAGGACATGATTGGTTTTCGTCATGTAAATCGTTACCAAGTACCGAAGGAAAAAATTAATCCAGTAAATATAGATGTAAATCCCAATTATAAATGGGCTAACCCCGACTGGAAAAAATATCCTAATCCCTTCCCTCACGTAGCGGGAGCAACGGGTATGGATTATGCTTACAAAAAACCTAACTATGCTGCATTTGTGGGTTTTCACCAGTGGCAAGCATTTTATCCAGTCCACGGTATAACTAAAGATAACGGTAAAACTTGGCAAGGTTTCGAGTCCGTACCCACAGAAAATATGTGGAAAGAGGAAAAATCCAAGCGAGAGAAAACCATTGCAATGGGTGGTCAAATTGCGATGTCTCCAACCAACCCAAATAATATGGTGTGGTCGCCAACTTGGGGACCTTACACCCACTACACTAAAGACGGTGGAAAAACTTGGAAACTAGCACGTAACCTAGACCACGACCCCAAACCAGAACCTTTCGACCCCAACAACGACAAACATACTCACTACGATGCATTACCTAAATCTTGGGCAAATACCATACATCCATATTTAAGCTCATATATTTTAGCAGCCGACCGTCAAGACCCCAAAGGTGAGACTTTTTATTATTACAACGGTTGGACATTCTTTTACAGTCACGATGGTGGAGCTAATTGGAAAAAAGGAGCATCAAACAAACTTCCTACATGGATGGTGCGTCCTGCTATTGTTCCTAACCCCACAAAACAGGGTGACGTATGGATGAGCTTTGCTCGCAACCCCGAAGATGTAGAAGGTAATAAATTGTATCGTTCCAGCGACGGAGGTCAAAATTTTAAACCGATTTCATCAGTAGATACCTGCGAATTCGTGACCTTTGGTAAAGGTTCTTCAAATCAAAATCCCTACGTCTATATATTTGGACGTGTGAATGGTGCAAATAAAGATGCAATGTATGTATCGAAAAACATGGGACAAACGTGGAAGCAAATTAGCAATCCACAAGTACAACAATTTCCCGGACTTACCTGGTTAGAAGGAGATATGCGAAAATCCAACTTGGTATATGCAGCTTTATCAGGTCGCGGTATTATGGCTGGGGAACAGTGAATAGTGGTTCGTTTTCTCCTTAACGCTGGGAGACGTAGCACTGCTACGTCTCTACATTAGTTACTGTTTAACAATTTAATTAATCGAGATATACAAATAAAAGATAAGAGCAAAAAGTTAAAAATCTTAACCTTCTGCTCTTATCTGTGATTATTTAAAATTAAAAACGGGCGAGAAGGGATTCGAACCCCTGACACCGTGGTCCGTAGCCACGTGCTCTAGTCCACTGAGCTACACGCCCTTGCAACTCAATAATATTAACATATGTTTGCCCCATGACACAAGAAGATTTTCAAAATTCACTCAATTCATTACCTCAGCAGGGCTTAACTCATTTGGACAACAGCGGAGAAGCGCAAATGGTGGATGTATCAGCGAAAGATTCTACCGTTAGACAAGCTGTTGCTTCGGGTCTGGTGCGAATGAAACTAGAAACTTTTAGCGCAATTCAATCGGGAAATGCTCCGAAAGGTGATGTCTTATCAACAGCAAAAATCGCTGGAATTATGGCTGCAAAACAAACACCAAATCTAATTCCTCTATGTCATCCTTTACCCTTACAAAAAATCAACGTGCAAATAATTCCTTTACCTGAATTACCGGGTTACGAGATTCAAGCAACAGTTAAAACGAAAGCTGAAACTGGGGTAGAAATGGAAGCTTTAACTGCGGTTTCTGTTGCTGCACTAACTTTGTACGATATGGCAAAAGCTTTAGAAAAATCTATTCAAATCGAATCAATACATTTGGTCAGTAAAAGTGGTGGTAAATCGGGAGATTTTATTAAATAGGGAATAGGGAATAGGGAACAGGGAACAGGGAATAGGGATTAGGGGCTTCCAGAAAATAAAATAACCCATTGTATTGATTGCTTAGGTGCTGAGGAGCCGAGGTGCTGAGGAGAAAAATTTTTACATTTTTCAAGGTTGGGATAATTTATTTCTTGGTGTT
>JBCBHT010000487.1:0-3611 GCA_038525335.1 Cyanobacteria bacterium J06621_15
TTATGGGAGAGACTACTAGTACTCCACCACATTAATTTTGAGGGGTTTGTGTAAATCTTAAAAATACTCATCTCCCCCTGCTCCCTCCGCTTCCCCCTCTCCCCCCTCTCGTTCTTCACCCCTCATATTTATTGTGGTGGGGTACTACTCCTCCAACCGTCAGAAAATTACCGGTGTTGACTGAGGGAGGGGGAGATTTTCATAGGTAATATTACAGCAGGAAGGGAGTAAATTGTATCTAGAATACCCTTGACGAAGTATATGAGAATGATTATCATTCTCATATAGATAACAGACGTTTGTTTTCCTCACACATTCAAACCTGGAGGCTATTCTTGAAGTCTATATCAATCAAGACGGCAAAGATTTTGTCTGACAATAATACTGATTACTCAGTGTTTCGTTTAAATAAACTATGGAAAAACTACCGAAAAGCACAGACAAATGTTTTTACAATTGCTGTAACAATGTCCATCGTAAATGTTGGCGTTTTATTTCTTGGGCAAAGTAACCAAACTGCTTCAGCAGAACCAGTAGAGTCAAACAAGAAAGTTTTTACAAGACAACCTTTACCACCTCTAGCAATTATCGAAAAATATCTTCCCCAACCAATTGACCAAAATACCTTTCCACCGTCTTTGGATAATGCCAAAATTGCTTATATTTGGCCAGCAAAAGGGGTTTTAACTTCAGGATACGGTATGCGTTGGGGTCGAATGCATAGAGGGATTGATATTGCTAACAAAACTGGAACCCCAATAGTTGCAGCAGCAGGTGGAGTTGTAACATTTGAAGGTAGACAAAGAGGTTATGGGAAGATAATCGATATTCGTCATCCCAACGGTAGTTTAACTCGTTATGCCCATAATCACAGGCACTTTGTCAAGCTTGGTCAAAAAGTTCAACAAGGTCAAATGATTGCTCATATGGGTAGCACTGGTTTCAGTACAGGTCCCCACTTGCATTTTGAAATTCATCCGACCGGTAAAAGAGCTGTTAATCCCATGGCTTATTTACCATCACGAGGATAAGCTAAAGTTTTGTTGGATTGGGTGCATCCCCGTAAACTGTCTTGGGGTCAAAGGTTTTTTCGGTTTCGGTAAAAGTTAATCTTAGTGGTTGCTCAGAAGATACAACATCTTTTCCTACAGGGATACTACGATAAAAGCAAGAACGATAACCGACGTGACAACTTGCTCCTGAACCAGCAACTTCAACCCGCATCCAAATACAGTCTTGGTCATCATCAATCAATAACTGCTTGACTTGCTGTACCAATCCGCTTGATTGACCCTTATGCCATAGCTGCTGACGACTGCGGCTATAATAATGAGCTTCACCAGTTTCAATTGTTTTAACTAATGCATCCTGATTCATATAGCCTTGCATCAACACTTCCCCAGTGTTTGCATCTGTAGTCACTACTGGTATCAAACCGTTGCAATCAAATTTGGGAGCGAGTTCTAGACCTTCTTCCACTTGTTCAACTGAAGTGCGATCGCTAAATTGTAAATTCATCTGTAGAGCAGTTGTGCAATAGGTATAATAATCATTATCATTATCATTCAAAAACAGTCAAATTAAAAATCTAAAATATTCGTTACTTTAATTCCCAAATCATCTGAAAACGATTATCATTCACATATAGCTTATACTTAGGGTTGATAAATTTCCATCTGTCTATGACTGTACCTTTGATTTATGTTGTAGCTGGTTGTGCGGGTTCAGGAAAAACCGCTTGGATTCATCAGCAAATCCAAGATACAACTGTCGAAGATAAAGATATTATTTATTTTACTCCCGGTACTGGTAATGTTTCTATAGATAAAAACCGAATTGCAGCCGATTTCCCTCAAATACAAGTTTTTAGTGATAATCAAGAAGCCGATTTACTCAAGCAAATACCCGAAGCGAAAGCGGTTTATATTGAGTTGGGCTTTTACTTGGATTTAGAAAGTTTATCAGCATTATTAAATAATTTACCTTACCATCGTGTAGCTGTATTACCGCCGCATCTTAAAGATTCTGAATATCATGCTTGGGCTGATGAAATTATTCCAGGAGTTCCAGCAGAAACTAATTCATCTAAAAATTTGTTGAGAGTCGCAACTGATACTCAAGTTATTGATGAATATTCTTTAGAAGAGTTTTGGTATGAATTAACTCACGGTGCTTATGGTAATGTGACTCGCGCTAAGGCAATTTTTGATGTTAATGATGGTAGAAGTATTTACTGTGATTTTGTAACGGGTGTACCTCAAATAGGTTTTTTAGAATTAAATTTACCTCGTCATTTAGAAGGTAGACCACAACGTTTTAGCGGTATTGAAGTAGCGGGAGAAAATTTGGAAGAAACTGCTCTCAAAGAAACTTTATCTGATTGTTTTTTACCAGATTCATTAGTTAAGCAGTATCAGCAGCAAGTTAAACAGATGTTATTAGAAGGAATGCAATCATGAAAGTAGCAGTTATGTCATGTATCCACGGCAATATAGACGCTTTGGATGCTGTTTTATTGGATATAGATAAATATAAAGCTGAAAAAATATTTTGCTTGGGTGATTTAGTTGGGTACGGTCCTTATCCAAATCAAGTAGTAGAACAAATTCGTGATTTAAATATTCCAACTTGTGCTGGTTGTTGGGATGAAGACGTGGTTGAAGGTTTAAATGCTTGTGATTGTAGTTATCCTTCGATGCTAGCAGAAAAGCGCGGTCTTATCGCTCATGAGTGGACTAATAAACAGATAAAACCAGAAAATCGCGACTTTTTAGCTCAATTACCTCATATTATCCAAGAAGATAACTTGGCTTTTGTTCACGGTAGTCCCCACAGTAACCACGAATATTTATTACCAGAACTCGATGCATTTGTAGCATTGGAAAGAGTGATTTCATCAGGTGCAGATGTGCTTTTTTGCGGTCATACTCATGCTCCTTATTACCGTAATTTAGATTCAGGTAAACTAAAAATTCGAGTAGAAAGCAAAAATTCATCTGAAGAAAAAAGCTTTACAGCCAACTTGAAAAAGATTATTAATGCAGGTTCGGTGGGAGAACCAAGACATGGACGACCCAATGCAACTTATGTAATTTATGACACTGACACTCAAGAAGTCGTATTACGAGAAGTTACTTACGATTATCAAAAAACCTGTACGGCAATTGTAGAAAACGGATTACCACCCATCTTTGCATGGCGTTTAGCGCGGGGAATAGAGTTTGCAGAGCGCGCTGATGACCCGACTCATGTTTGTACTAAGTAGGGGATTGGGCATAGGGGATAAGTAAGAAGTAAGAAGTAAGAAGTAATGAGTAATGAGTAACCACCAACCACTAACAACTAACAACTAACAACTAACAACTAACAACTAACAACTAACTCATCATTATGAAGTGGGCAATTTTAAGCGGTATTGAAGGTAATTTGGCGGCTTATGAAGCGGTGATGGCGGATATTAAGCGTCAAAGTCGTTATATAGAAGCTTTATATATTCTAGGAGATGTGGTTGGACCAACTCCGGAGTCTGAGAAATTGGTGGAGCGTTTGCTTCAGCCACAGTCTGGGTTAACACCGCTCGTTTGTAAGGGCTGGTGGGAGGAACAATGTTT
>JBCBHT010000488.1:0-3605 GCA_038525335.1 Cyanobacteria bacterium J06621_15
GTACATAGGAATGTACATTTATTGTACTGTAGATTGTTTTGTCGCAGCTTTCAGACAGCTTTTTATTTGGGAAGGTGATTATTAATTCGTAATTCGTAATTCGTAATTCGTAATTCGTAATTCATTAATAAATCTTGTAGGGTGTGTTACGGTCGCGAAATGGTCACTGAATAAATAGATATCTTTGTTAATACCGTAACGCACCATTTTATATTAGTAAAAAGATAGGAATTAAAACATCAATATTCTATGAAAAAAAATTTTAAAAACAACTATATAAAAATTTAATTTAACCTATTGAATTAAAACCAAATTATATCAAAATTAGCCCTATATCCTTTACTACACTTATTTTAATTTTACTTAATCATTAATAATTCTATAGCAGTTTTCACTTCGATACAATATAAATTCGACCTGACTCCCGTCCCCTCTCCTTAATAAGGAGAGGGGTGTCCGACAGGACGGGGTGAGGTTGCTAGTGTATTAGACTCACCCGAAAATTCGTATAAATTCATGGGATTATATTAAACTGTGCATCAAAATTAATCCCAATCCACAATGTCCAATTACCAAAAATCAATTACCAAAAATCAATTACCAATTACCAAATTATTAAAAATCTGCATCTTACTTCTATTATTTATACTACTATTTATCCAACCCGCACTAGCAGCAGAACCCCAACCCCAACGAACTGTTTTAACTTTAGAATTATTACAAGAAAGAATCGCTTCTCCTATTGTCAATGAAGGTAGTCTTACCGTTGATTTACGAGAAATGGAGATTGATTTACAACCTGAAAATAAAGAGTTTCGCGATAATTTTTATAAGTTACTACAAGATGAATTGCAAAAAAATGGTACAAAACCTGTAGGTTTGGATTTAAGCGATTCGATAATTGAAGGAGATTTTATTGGTAGTGATTTAGGTTTAAGAACTCCTTTGTATGCTCAAGCTATTGCACCAATTTTTACTGAAACCGAACAAAATCAACTCGAACGTTTGCGGGAGGTTTGTTTACAATCGCTTGCTTATTCGATTCCTAATTCTAAAGATTGTCGTTCATTATTAGGTAAAGATTCTACGACATCGGCACAAATTTCAGTATTTCGCGGTTCGTTGATTTTTAAAAATACTCGTTTCAAGGGTAAATTAGAATTTCAAAATACGTTTTTTCTACAACCGGTAGAAGCAGAAACAGCTATTTTTAATGACGCTACTAATTTCATACAATCAAGATTTGGTCGTCGGGTTAGTTTTGCAAATGCAGATTTTCGTCGTTTAATTAATTTTAGTGGTAGCGTTTTCTTTGGTGAAGCTAATTTCAAAGAAGCTCAATTTAAGAAAAATGCCGAGTTTAAAAATACAACTTTTGAAGATACCGCAAATTTTTCTGATGCTACTTTTGAGCAGCTAGCTAATTTTAATCGCGCTCGCTGGGAAGGTACAACAATTTTTTCTCAAGTACGTTTTCTTGAACAAACTCAATTTACAAAAGCTAATTTTCAAAAACTTTTATTTTTTAAAGAAACTAATTTTGCACAGTCAGTTATCTTTCGAGAAGCACAGTTTAATTTACCCGTAAATATGAGGGGTGCTAGTATTCTTAATCAAGCTGATTTTAGCGATGCTGTTTTTGGAAAAAGCGCTTATCTCAACGTCCCAAGTTTAATTTTTAATTCCGATAAAGCCAAAATTTTGGGTAATCCTGGTGAAATTGGTTCTGTGTTACGAGTACCAAGATTATCGGGAAATCAAAATGTATTGCGTAATTTGATTCAAAACTTTCGTCAGCTACAGCAAATTTCTGACGCTAATGAGTTGGAGTATAGCAAACAGCGTTTATATTTAAACTATTTAACTAAACGTTTAATTGATGCTAATATCAATGATGCTTCTCAAAAACGGTTAATTAATTTGGGTTTTTCCGAAATTCAAGCAGCAGCAATAATTGAACGTCGTCAAAAGGAACCATTTCAAGTTAAAAACGAACTACTGACATTAGCCGACATTGACGAAGAAACATTTACACAACTTTCTTCTCGTTTTGTAGTTGCTCAAACCCTGACTCCAGCTAAATGGTTGCTGCAAATATGGAAATGGTTTGGGTTAAGTTTACTACTGCTGCTCTCTGGATACGGTACCAACTTTTATTTAGTCTTCGGAGTCGGAATAATTGCGATCGCATTTTTTAGTTTACTATTTTGGTTGGTCGATAGGTTCCGCAGATTGCATCCCAATCAAATAGTTCCTACAGCTTACGAAACCACCTGGATGTTAGGAAGTTTCCTTATCAGCACCTTGTTTGGTTTAATTGCCATTTTTCGCAATACACCACAACCATTATTAACATTAGCCTGCATGATAATTATTATCGTTCCTCTACCAGCTTTTTTATTATTCCGACTTTACAAAGAAGGACGATATCACGATTTAATGGACACATCATACTTTACAGAAGACGGAACCTTTCGACAACTACGTTTATTAATTGGGCGTTTACCCGTAATTCCAAGGTATGAATTATTTAGAGAGCGTTACTTACCCTTATTATGGAACCGTCGCTGGAACTGGTTAAATTATTACGACTTTAGTTTAAACAACCTGTTGAAATTAGGCTTTAACGACGTGCGCTTGCGAGACGAACACCTCCCCGGAATTATTAGTACTTTAGCCTGGTACCAATGGAGTTTAGGTATACTTTACATCACTTTGGTATTGTGGACTCTTTCCCGCACTATTCCCGGATTGAACCTATTGATTTATCTTAAATAATTGGGGATTGGATATGAAAGAGGGGGTAGAGGGGGAAGAGTGGGAAGAGGGGGTAGAAAATATTTTTAATTGATAACTCCTAACAACTTTCACCCGGAGGGTGTGAATCATCACGGATTAAATGGATTTCACCCTTAACCGCACCCTTGCGGGTGAACGGGTACTCTATGTCCTATCGGACACGCTCCGCTAACGAGAAAGCTTAGTCTGACGACTCACTTCGTGAACGCTTACAACACTTGCTACAACGGAGAGAACCTCCGCAACGCAGTGTTTCACTGATTTCACTGATTGAGCTACTATTAACAACTGATAATTGATAATTGATAACTGATAATTGAAATGAAAATCGCTACTTGGAACGTAAATTCAATCAGAACTCGTTTAGAACACGCTACTAATTGGTTAAAAGAAAGCGGTGTGGACGTGCTTTGTTTACAGGAAACTAAAGTTGTAGATGAACTATTTCCCCGAGAACCTTTTGAAAAATTAGGCTATCATTTGTATACTTCCGGGCAAAAATCATATAACGGTGTCGCTATAATTAGTCATCAACCGATGGAAGATGTTTCAATTGGTTTTACTTCAATTTTGCCGGATGTCGATGCAAAATGGGACGAACAAAAACGAGTGATTTCGGGTGTGGTTGACAATATTAGAATCGTCAATCTTTACGTACCAAACGGTTCTTCCATAGGTAGCGAAAAATATGAATATAAATTGGGTTGGTAGAAAATTCTCAAAAATTAATTACAAAAACAGCAAAAATCAACACCAAATATATGTGTATGTGGAGACTTTAATATTGATTTAGAAGATAAAGATAT
>JBCBHT010000489.1:0-3564 GCA_038525335.1 Cyanobacteria bacterium J06621_15
CGACTAAACCAGAAATAATATTGAAACAAAGTTTTATCATTCCCACCGAGAAGAAGCCCGTCAACCATGCGAAAATAGCTTTTTGACCGACGGGAAGTAATGAACCTCCAACAGCTAGCGGTCCTAATAGTGCAGTCAATAACATACAAATCTCGATTATCCATTGAAAAGCTGCTGCAAGAGCAATTAGCCAACCACGGACTGTCAATTGAAAAATATTGGTGTTGAAAAAATCACTGGCATTTTGAAGCCAAGAAGGACGATTATCTTGCTCGGCTTCTGCTTCAATTGTTTTTGCTTGTCGGGCTGCATTTTTTAAACATTCAGTTTGTTGTGTTGGGTCAGCAATGGTATTACATTGATTAATCAGCGACTCAATTGCATCTGTTTTACCAGTTTTGAGCATTACCTGTTGGTATGCTTCTTGCAACTGGATAGAAGCAGAGGTGGAAACTAATAGGGTTTGATTCGTTTGGTTTATAATTTCCCTCAAACCTTTAGTGACAGCTACGAGTGGTTGACCGTTGTTAGCAAGTAGTACTATGACAACGATTGGCCAGATTAGTTCGGTAAATCCTTTGGAACTATCCCCGTCAATCATTTCCTTTGTCCATTGGACGATGAAAATTAGTAATGTACCAACTGCAAAGAAGATTCCCAGGTTGGCGATCGCACTATATAAACCACCACCTAAAACATCATCCCAAAGATTATCGATTGATTGTGCAACAGCTTCACTTGCTGCGATTCCGTCCTCAGTTATTGTAGAAGCAGCCTGTCCCGGATTTTCTGGTTGTATTTGAGAGAGAACGAGTCCGTATTTCAATACTGAGTAGAACATACGGGTGCATCTTTAATTAAAATAATCTTGACTGTGCAGCCGTTCTTAGATTACTAAAACCTTGTCCGACAACTTCTTTTTGACGTGACTGATTTTGCCCATCTAGAGAACGTGAAATATTAGTCAAATTGAGATTTGCTAAATCCTGAGATTGTTTAGATTTCAACCCATCACTTCGCATTTCACCTAAAATTCCTGAGATTTGAGTGTTCTGTTGAGCAATACGTTTCATCACATTCTGGGTTACTACATCATTTTGAGCAGCATCAGAAAATATGGAAACTGTCTCAATTGAGGTTTGGGTTTTTTCAACTTCTGCTTCCATACTTTTTTGTCCCTCTTTACTCAAGGTCGTTTCTGTTTGTGCCCTTGTTATCTGGCGGTCTAGTTCATTGGTTGCTCTGTCAACACTATTTACAGCATTGTTGCTATCAGATGCTATCTCCTCAATTTCCTTTCTAACTTCTCCGGCATCCGGTAAGCCTAAAACACCAGCAGCTTCTTGTACTACTGCTTGTAAATCTCCCTCTAAAGATTCTGATAGATTATCTAATTTTCGGGAGATGGTTGAGGAAATATATTTATTCACAGAACCAGTTTGTTCTTGCAATTGCTCAATTACTGTTACCAAGGGATTTTTTATTTCTAAAGCATAAGCTCCGTTAATACTAATTAATGATATTGTGCTAATTCCAACTAAAGTAATGGTCAATTTATTGATTTTTTTCATACGATAAATAATGATGTAATTATTGAGTTTAAATCAATTGCTTAGAAAGCTCAGTTATTGCAACAAATTTTGAGGAATACTTTGATAGATAAAATGTTCTCTGTTCTTGTTCTTTTGGATTATTCCCCACAACAGCTAACAAAATAGGTGCTGGATAATAACGACAAAAAGTAAATATTCCATTATCATCAAGCAACCATTGCGAGTACAAATCTTCCTTCTTTGGAAAAAAGCTTTCTGTAGCATTACGAGAAATAATCTCTTGAGGATATTTCAAAATCGTTGTAAAACTATCAACAGCAGTGGGTTGAATTCGCCCAATTAAACGAGTGGTTAAATTTTGAAATATCTTTGCTCCAGACGGAGATTTTGCAATCGTATCTGGGTCTTGAGCGGATAAAATTACTCTAATCCCAGCTTTTGCACCATTCGCACATAATCGACCAACCAAAGCTGCAATTGAATCGTATTCAAATAAAATCGGACTTTCATCAATGAAGAAGATGCTCGCTGGTGCAGCCAAAGCTCTACGCAATGCTGCACTGTAAGCACTCAAACTTAATACAGCAGCATCTTCATCATTGGATAAATTACGGAGAGCGAAGATAAGTAAACGTGCATCACTACGGAAGGTTGAAGGCTTCGCTAATGCTTGTCCAACTCGGGATGAGAGCCAGAATCGCAGACGTAATTTGATTGTTTCTAAGGCTGCTTTACTATCACCAATATTATCTTCAAGCTGCAAACGTTCGTGAGAGCAAAAACTTAGAAAGTCATGCAATGTTGGAATTGCAAACCATTCATCCGAACCAAAGCCATTGGTATAAGCAGCTGCGTAACGGTCGCGAATTAAATCATCCCCAAAAAATGCTTTCAGAGCTAAAGCAATTATCGAACGCACTGCATCAACTTGTTGTTTGGTTTGTGTATTTCCTCCACTACCAATAACCATTGCCATAATTGCGGTAGCGAGGAAATCTTTGTAGTCTTCAAAACGCTCTTGCTGCAACTTCGGAGGAAGGGAACGTAAGTTTGGTAACTCAAACAAATTACTTGATTCTTTACCAATGTCAAAATACGCTCCATCCTTCTCCATGAACTGAGTGTAATCTGTAAAGGTGCTGGTTCCATCTGGTTTGGGATAGTCCATTGCTACAACTGGCATTCCATGCGCTAGTGCTTGAGTTAAAATTCCAGAAGCTAAAACACTCTTACCCGCACGGGTTGTAGCAAATAAGCCCAGGTTTTTATGCTGCTTATATAAATCTAATTCAACAGGTGTTCCTCCTTCTTCTGCGATTAATTCAAACCCGGTACTGTCTCGGTTTTTGGTTTTTACAACAGGCATCAATCCCGGTACTTCACCACTCAAATAAACTAACCTTCGATTAAAAGGAGCGGTCATTAAGCGTTCCCAAACAATGGGCAAAGTTTGTAACCAGATTCGCCAGGGGTATTCCGTTTCTCTTACAACCCAAGCTGGACGTAGAAAGCAAGATTGTAGATAGCGACAAGCTTCGTCTAATTGCTCGCGGGTTTTGCGATACACCAAAAACACCGTTGCGACGTGGATAGGAACAGAACCTTCGTAAAGTTCTTCCTGGGCAGCAATGGATTTTCTTATATTCAGTAAAGACTTTACGTCAACCGAGTTTTTATCTTGAGCTAATGCAGCAGATGTATTTGATTGTTTAGTTAAACGCTGCATATTGGTTTTAACCAGCGTTTCATTCGCTCGCATCAACTGACAATAAATCTCGGTATCGTAAACTCTTTCTCTTGATAAAACCTCCCACAAATAACGAAGTTGTTGTTGTTTATCAACCCAACCACCGGGTTTATCCGCGAAGGTTAGAGCCGCAATATATTTGTCTTTGAGATGCACCCAACGTTTATCAGCGATGGGAATTGAGGAAGAGGACTCCATGAGGAAAGATGTTGGAGCTATATCCGAATAAATTTCTTCTCGGAGTCCGTTTTCGTCATAAATTAA
>JBCBHT010000490.1:0-3523 GCA_038525335.1 Cyanobacteria bacterium J06621_15
TTCTCTCCTCATCTTCCCATGCCCAATGCCCAATGCCCAATGCCCAATTACCAATTACCAATTACCAATTATCAATTACTTTCTGACAACCACAAACCATGAAAAGTAACGGGTATCATTACGGGTAAAATGACTTCTCCAATAGGTCCGGACTCGATAGATTCGGGGTCTAGAATCACAACTTTTGATTGCTGTAATTCGCGGTCAGCTACCACAGTGACTATCCAACCTTTACGGTATGAAGTCTCTGTCTCAAGTATAAAAATTGGCTCACCAGGAATTTGTCCGGGTTTTGGTTGCCAAAAGCTGGAAGTACCATGCTCTAAATCAAGTTTGCGGATGCCAACTTTGGCATTAAAATTAAAAGCCGAATCGGTAGCTAAGAAGTAAATATTGTTAACTTTAGCACCAATACTTTGGTTTTCTAAAGCAGGAAATTCTACTGACCAATCGTCTAACTGTTCTTGGATGACAGAACCTTGGTGGGGATTAATTTTCAATTTTACAAGTACTCCTCGCTCTTGAAATTCCCCAGTCGCTCTAAATTTTTCAGCAGCACAGGTACTCATACCCAAAGGTGAACTTGGATATCGACAAAGCAAAACGACGATGGTTCCGTCTGCTTCTTCATATGCTCCAGCAGTATGTAGAAAGAAAAACCCTTCTGTTTCAATCCATCGGACTGATACTTCCCCATGTCCTTTTCTAGACCAATACCCGATGCGAGTTGGTCGCTCCGGATTCCACCGGAAAGTTCCCACACCTTTGACTATATCCACCATAGAAAAGCTCATCGGTATATCAATCGCGATCGCATAATTCTTTGTGACTGCGAAATCATGGATAAAGCTCATTTGCTCGATTGGTATTGGACAAACACGAGCAACCGAACCGTCTGGATTTATGACGTAGTAGAACCAGTATGGTGGTAGCAAGGAAGTTCCTATTCCCAAGAGTTCTCCGGTATCATCATCAATTTTAGGGTGAGCGCAGAAACCCAGCGCATGACGAGGAACTTTTGTCCCAAAATCAACTTTACCAATAGTTTCTAATTCTGGAGTCACCCCATAGGGAAATCCTCCATCCCAAAGAGCTAATAATTTACCGTTGTGCCATTCAATATTCGTATTAGCAACATTAGCAAAAGGAGAGAAATCATAAACGCGCTGGGGATGATTTTGCCACCACCTATGGAGAATATCCTTTTTATCTGAAGAAATAAAATACCGTGCAAATCGGATGAACTGTCCTAACAAGTCTGGTTGTCCAACCCCAGAAAAAATCATTCTACCCGCTTGTCGTTCGGTCATATATGCTTGAGTCTGAACCCAGCGATTTCTGTACTCTAGAGGTTTCCCTTCACGAAATGATATCGAATGGATCATCCCATGACCATCAAAGAAGTGACTAGTAGAAGGAGTTGGGTATAGAGGGTTTGCTCCAATCCGATACAAGGTTCCCGATAAACACGGTGGAATATAACCCTTAACTTCTAGTTCTTGAGTTGTAATTTCCTTTTCTAAAGGGCGAAAAATATCCCACAAAACCTATTTCTTCCTACTTACAGATTTTTTTATTTATTTTCTTTCTGGTCTAGAATTACGTATTATAAAACTCTCTGACTCTCTCCCTCTCTCCCTCTCTTACTCCCTCAATAATATGCGGGATAAGAGTAATAAAAGTAATAAAAGTAATAAATTAATTTATGCCTACCCCCCACAGGAGGTAGGCTTTGACTATATATTCTATTAATAGAAAAAGCCATTACCTACAGCAGATACTTGTGGTTACTGAACTGATACAGTAATTTAACCTTCACCAGAAACAGGTACAGTCTCAACAGCATCCGCTTGGGTTTTCACTCTTGCGATAGAGTAAACTAACAGACCAAATACAGGTTTAGCTAATAAATCCGCAATGGTATATCCAACTTGAACACCAACGCTTGCTGTCATACTTGCAATTCCTAACACGGGAAGTAAGTAAGCGATTGGGTAAACACCCCAAGACAATAACAGAAGCAGACGCATTGAACCGAGCAATGATTTGACTTCTGCAACCTGGTTATCGATAAGTTTACCTAGCTCTATCCACAATACATAGAGGATATAAACAAAAGGAATGGTGCTGATTGTACCCCAAATCACACGAGTAGTTACGTCATCGGAAATCTCACCAACATAACCTGTAACAAGCATCAATACGGATGCTATAACCAACTTCACATATAGTGACTTCGCTACTTCTTTAGGTAAAGCCAATACAGCAATGGTTTCAATCAATAGTAGTGGTACTGTTATTATCCAGTCAGCATAGCGATAAGCATCGTTGAATATTTCACCAGTTACTGTATATGTTCCACTTTCTAAAACATAAGCTGCATCCCAACTATTAAAGATACGAAAATAGTGATAAGCAGCAACAGTTACAACTACACCTGAAACCAAAATAGCGGGTCTATATTTCTCAGCAACTTCAGATTTTGCATTGAAGAAAAATATAGCTGCCGCAATCATTGCAGCAATACATAATGAGAAGGAATTGTAAACTAAACTAAATTGTCCTGGTGTAAGAGAAGGAGGAAGATATGCTAAGTAATTAAACATTTGAAATTCTACTTATTTGTTGTGTAATGCAAACAAAAAATAAAAAGGCTAAGAAATTAAGCACAAGATTTGGGAAATATTGAAATTCCTTATTCTTTAATCGGAACACTTAATTTTTAATTAGCTATTTCTCATGAATATTACATAACAAAGAACAAATACTCAAGTTATTTAAGATACATATTTTTCCAAAATAATTAAATAAATAAAATTCCTATCTTAAGGCTTATTTTTTAGGTTGTAATACAAAATATATAACTAAAAAATTTGATTTGAACTAAAATACTTTCCTCTTTAACCGTGGACAAAAAAGAATTGAATAGATATTTGTGAATGATTTTATTTTGCTAGCTAAATTTTAATAAATATTATCAAATGTATATATTTGTTACATTTATTCCATTAATGTAACTTTGACTATTTGTAACACTCTTTACAAAAGCGATAGTTTAATTTCAGCTGGTATTGAGCAATGAGCAGTGAGCAGTGAACAGTGAGCAGTTAGGAGGACGGGAATTATTTATTCTTCCCCCTCTACCCCCTCTCCCCCCTCTTTCCATAATCCCATGCCCCATGCCCCATGCCCAACCCCCAATTCCTATTCTTCCATCATTTTCTTAAGTAAAGCATCAACATCATCTTCAGACATATCTTCAAGATTTTCTAATATTTCTTCATTGCTGTTTCGTTCAACTTTTTTAATTGTTTCTACCTCAGCTAAAGTTTGTTTTGGTTGCTGTTGAATTACTTGCGCTTGTTCTGCGATTGTGGGAGCTTCAAAGAAGTGACGAATTGTAATTTCTACTTGAAATGTTTGTCGCATTTGGGTAATTACTTGAGTTGCTGATAGGGAATTACCACCTACCTCGAAGAAATTATAGTGAATTCCGATTTTTTCTAGTTTGAGAGCGTTTTGC
>JBCBHT010000491.1:0-3481 GCA_038525335.1 Cyanobacteria bacterium J06621_15
ACAATTTTCCGAACGAGGTCGCCATTATGTTTATAAATGGATGTTGGAAGAAGCTTTGGCGGAAAAATGTACGTGTCCCAATACAAGCTTTGAATACCTAATGCCAATACGTCAGAAATTGGGATTACCAGATGAAGAACACTACCAAATTTTATCAGTAATTAGCATTGAAAGTCCGGACATTATCTATCCTCAGCAGTCGGAAGAAACGAAGAAATCACAAACGTTACATACAAAATTAAAACGTCTTGATAAATCTTCTGATTCAGGTTCTATCCAAACAGAAATTCGACGCAAAAAACGTTAATTATCTATTTGTTTTTGTTCAATTTCGTAGTCAATAATCATGAAAATTAAAGCAGTTAATTATCTTACAAGCTCATTTCAAGAAAAAACTCTGACACCACAACTGGAAAATCTTGATAAATGCTTAATTGGTAGACATCCTAATTGCGATTTAGTTCTCAATGCTCCAGAAGTTAGTCGCACTCATGGAATGATTTATGCTTACGAACACCAATATTACTTTATCGACTTAGCTAGCAGTGATGGCTCCAGAATTAATAATCAACAAGTCGAAGTCAGTCAAAGCTATCTTCTTAAACCAAATGATGTGATTCACATTGGAGATTTCTTGTTACTTATTGAAGAACTTCAGACTCTACGACATCACTCTAAATCTCAAGTGAAAGCGTGGGATTCTCCTGAATTAACTGGTCGTTGCGTGCGAGTAATTGACGAAACTCCCGATGTGAAAACTTTTACTTTTGTAGCCGAACCTGCTGTTGAATTTACTTACCAACCGGGACAATTTGTGACGCTGGAGTTGGAAATTAACGGTAAAACTGTCAGACGTGCTTATTCTATTTCTTCAACTCCTTCACGACCTCACAGTTTAGATATAACTGTTAAACGCGCTGCTCCTCCAAATGATACACCCGATGCACCTCCAGGTTTAGTTTCTAATTGGTTGCATGACAATTTGCAAGCAGGTAGTCAAGTTAAAATTGGTAGTCCATTGGGGGATTTTAGCTGTGTAGAACATCCATCATCGAAAACACTGTTTATTTCTGCTGGTAGCGGAATCACACCAATGATGTCGATGTCGAGGTGGTTATTAGATACTAATGCTGGTTCCGATATAGTTTTTTTCACAGTGCTAAGACTGCTGAAGATGTCATTTTCCGACAAGAATTAGAGTTGATGACATCTAGATATATCAATTTTAAACTTGCAACTACGCTTTCTCGTCAAAACTCTAACCCAATTCCCGGAGGTAGAACCGGTAGATTTAGTAAATCAATGTTAAGTGAAATAGCCCCCGATTTTGCGGAACGAACTGTATATGTTTGCGGTTCCGAGTCTTTTACCCAACAGGTGAAAGCAATACTTGAGGAATTAGAATTCCCCATGCAAAACTATTATGCAGAAAGCTTTGGTAAACCGAAGAAAAAGAAAGATAATCAAATTCAACAACAAACGACCATTACACCAAAAGAAAAAGCAGAAACTCTAGTTTTGGCTAAATCTGGTTTAGAGATGTTTTACGATAGCGAAGATACTATTCTAGAAACTGCTGAAAAAGAAGGGGTTGAATTACCTTCTATGTGTAGGATGGGAGCTTGTGGAAAATGTAAATTACGTCTTCTAGAAGGAGAAGTTAGTTATGATGAAGACCCAGAATGCGAAAAAGGACATGTTTTGACCTGTATTGCTCAACCTGTAGGAAGAGTAGTAATTGAGGGTTAATATTTAATTGAATTTTCCTTAATTAAAGATATTATTGTTAATAATTACCATGCGAAAAATATTTTTATTCAAGGAATTTAAAAGTAATGGAAGCAAAAGAATTGTCTCTAATTCCACAAATGAATTGCATACCCCGTTCATTTGATTTAAATGCACCAGAAAACTTTTATACTCCGATATTTATTACGAAGAATGGAATGCAAAATGTATTGAATCATTTTGTTAGTAGAGACAGTGATATTTACGTAGCAACCTATCCTAAATCTGGAACAACTTGGACTATATCAATAACTGAACATTTAATGGATAAAGTTCCAGAACAAGGTATTTCAACTGGTGCTAGTAATGTAGAGCTTTGTTTATGGTTAGACAGAACTGCGAGTGGAGAAAATTGGCGTACAAGATTTTCTGAACTAGATAAGATGAAATCACCCAGATTTTTTAAATCCCATGCTAGCGTTGGTTTAATTAAGAAACCGGCTAGGATAATTCAATGTATAAGACATCCTCTAGATACTTTTGTATCTGCATGGCATCATATCAGAGGTAAAAAACATCTTTTTTATTACAATGGCTTGTGGAGTCATTTTTTTTCAGAAATAGCGCTGTCTTCAAAATACGAGTGCGGTGATTGGTTTGACTATCACGAAGAATTTTTGCGAGCATCTGAAGCAGGACAAATCGATGCATTATTTTTGAGATATGAGAAGATGAAAAAAGATAATGCTATTTCAGCTATACATGAACTGGCTGAATTTATTGGGATTGAATCTTATAACGCTGAGGAAATATCTGGAGCTACTGATTTTCAAAGCATGAAACAAAAATCTCTTGCTCAAGGACATCTTGATACAGAAGGAAATTTATCTAATGTTTTAGTTTCTCAAGAAATAGGTGATAAAGATAGTCCATCAAACGCTCATATAAGGAAAGGGATTGTTGGAGATTGGATGAATTATTTGAGTAATGAAGAATTAGATATGTGGAGAGATTATGTAAGCACGAAAAAAGATTCTTGTCCTCGTGTTGTTAATTTCTTTTCTTTAGATAACTTGCTTTGTTACCAATTATGAATACACAGTATAAATTGGATATAATACACCCCTCTACTTAATAAGGAGAGGGGCAGGGGGTGAGGTTTATCAAGATGTATTGCACTCAGCCGAAAAGCGCTGTATAAGTAGTTAAACAGAATTAATTACACATTGTCATTGTTCACTGCGTGAAGCAATCGCAAGGGCTGAGATTGCTTCACGCAGTGAACAATGACGGTAAATATTTTTGTTCACTTACTTAAAACTACTTTAAAACTCTTAAAAAAAATTAAAATTGGTTTATCAAAAATATTTTTTTTATAAACTATTTTTCACTCCGCGCTCTGTGCGGTTTTATTAAATATTAAATTAGGTGATTTATAACTAATTAAATGGTGCGTTAATCTCCGCGATAACACACCCTACTATTTGTTTATAATCTGTTGATAAATTTCAAAATCATCTTGACCAAAACAGCAGAAAATAATATTTAAACTCTTTATTTCAGAACTATTATTTTTCAATTCTTCCGAACAAGTTTTAACAGCAATTTCAGCAGCTTTATCTTTAGGATATCCGTAAATACCGGTACTAACACAGGGAAAAGCTAAAGACTCAAATTTACGTTCAAGAGCAATTTGGATTGATTTACGATAACAACTACTTAAAAGCTCTGCCTCAGCATTATAACCACCTCG
>JBCBHT010000492.1:0-3479 GCA_038525335.1 Cyanobacteria bacterium J06621_15
CGACCGTAACCACTACGACCGCGACCTACACGTTTGCGAATCTTTTGACTTTGCTCTTGTACGCTAAGAGAGTCAGAACTTTGAGCGTTGGTGCTACCGTATTCAGCTAAACCATCTTGAACGGTATTTTGAGTGCTATTTTGAGACTGCACATCAGCCAAAGCAGCACCTGGTGCAAACATCAAACCAGCAGCCAATAAACCGAAACCAAATGACTTCTTAAACATGATATAAACCTCGTTGTAATTGTGTTGTGTGTGTTGTTGTGTTGTTGAATCGAATCGCACAGATAAACTGTCTTAACTTTGTTGTTATCAATTACCAGCAACTGTTAACTGATAATTGATAATTGTAATTAGCAAGAGTGTCTTCTAGCAGCAGTTTGTCTTTGGTCATTAACGCTGCTACCAGATTGACCGTTAACTGAACCGTCGAAAGCATCACCCTTCTGAAGCGTTCCTTGAGATGAATTTTGCGACTGTCCGCTATAGCTAGTACCACAGTAGCTAGGACGAGGATAACGACGACCGTAACCACTACGACCGCGACCTACACGTTTGCGAATCTTTTGACTTTGCTCTTGTACGCTAAGAGAGTCAGAGCTTTGAGCGTTGGTGCTACCGTATTCAGCTAAACCATCTTGAACGGTATTTTGAGTGCTATTTTGAGACTGAACATCAGCTAAAGCAGCACCTGGTGCAAACATCAAACCAGCAGCCAATAAACCAAAAGCAAAAGACTTTTTCAACATTTTATGAACCTCGTGTAAATATGTTGTATGTTGTGTTGTATGTTGTGTGTTGTTACCAGGAAAAAGACATTTCTTTAAAGCTTCATTGGGTGTTTATAAAGAACCATTGATGATTTCTTAAAGATTGTATTTCTCTCTTGCGGTATATACGGGGATACAGAATTCAATTTGTTTATTCCGGATTTATCCGAATTTTTTTTGGAATAGATATTCTTTTATCAGTGAACAGCAAATAGCAAGCAGTCAACTATTAACTGTTATTAATCACTAATCGTTAGTAGTTCCTGCACATTAATTCCGACGCTATGTAGAGACGTAGCAGTGCTACGTCTTCCAACTTGTGAGAAAAACGAATTTCTCAAACCTAATGCAACAGACCACGTTGCTGAATACAGATATAAATTCTCAATTGGTATCTAAGTTAAGCCCCCTAAATCCCCCAATATTGGGGGACTTCAAAATTTCTCCCCCAGAATTGGGGGTTGGGGGGCTATTCATACCTTTGTATGGCTAACGCCACGCTTCGCTAACAGCAACGCCAGAATTTATATGGTCTACTACCACCCTTCTGAGAACTGATATATAGAATCAAACCTCTATACTTAAATACTTTAACCAAAGAACTTAAGGGTGTCAAGTCTTTGGTTAAAAAAATTGGGCGTTGATTTTTTTTGATGCTACGATGTACGGCTATAGATGAAAAACAGCGGTTGAAATTGTGAAAAGCAAACCGAAACCAAGGATAGCTATTCTTCGTGAAAAAGCTGGTTTAACTCAGCTTGAACTTTCTCGTCTTGTAGGGGTGACAGAAAGTACCATACAGAACTGGGAGAGTGGGAGGACGGGAACAGAACACATCCAAAGAATAATCAAGTTTTGTAAAGCGCTCAATTGTAAGGTAGAAGATTTGATTGAACCCGAAGACATTCCCTCAGAAGAAGCAACCACAAAACCTGCTTCCTTACAGGAAGTACATGATTTGCTAGGTACAAACCAAGAAGAAACAGAGCAAGTAAAAGAAACCCAGGAAGCAACCGTTAATGAACAATGAACAATTAATTGGGAATTGGTAATTGGTAATTGGGAATTGGTAATTGGTAATTGGTAATTGATAATTGATAATTGATAATTGATAATTGATAATTGATAATTGTTAATTGTTCACTGATTTCCAAAGAGTATCTATATTTACGAAAGAATATCCCTGCTCTAAAAGTTTGGGGATAATAATTTGTGCTGTTTCTGCTACGTCTTGTCCGCCGTAATAGCCATCATGTAATACTATCAAAGAGCCATTATGTAAGTCTTTCATAACTCTTTCTACAACTTTAGATATTCCCGGACGAACCCAATCTTCTGGTACAACGCTCCACATTACGGGACGGTAATCCCACTGTCTAAATAGCTGTAAAGTTTGAGGAGTGAATAAGCCATTGGGGGGACGGATATCGCGTACTTTTTCTGGTGGTAAATTGCAGGAATTATAGATAACAGCTTGGGTTTTTTCTAAACTTTGCTTGAGTTCGCTTGGAGAAAGTTGGGGAAAATTATGATGGGAATAGCCATGTAATCCAATCCAATGACCGCGAGAATAAACTTCTTTAGCTACCTGTGGAGAGCGTTCAACGCAAGCACCCAACCAAAAAAAACTTGCTTGAATTTGATAATGGTCTAAAACTTTCAGAAGTTGCGGGGTATATTGCGGATGAGGACCATCATCGAAAGTGAGAGCGATGGTTTTGGAATTGGGATTACCCCTCCAAAGACATTTAGGAAAACTTGATTTGAGAATTGGGTAGAGAATTGGGAATAAAGGATAAAGCTGCATTTTTGGTAGTAAGTAGTGAGTAGTTTTTCTCGTTACAAGGTTCTACCTTGTAATGTTATTGCAGAAGGCTCTGCCTTCGGTCAAGAAAGCGGAGTCCAGAAATAAGTAGCTGTGCGTAACAAATTTTGTAACCATATAACCAAATAGCTTTTTTATCGTTTAAGTTGGAATAAATTTAGGAGTAATCCCGGTTGGGAGCGGGTTATATTGTTTAAAGATATACGAGACTATCAAATACTTTATCTTTCTTTATTTCTTGTATTAGGTATAAGTACGAGAGATTGGACGCTGCGACCGTCGATGATTTTAGTTGCAATTGTGACTAGTTTGTTTACACAATCGCTTTTGACGTTAATTGCTAATCGTTGGTCATTTAACAGCGATAAGGAAAATAAACAGCATAAAGAACATAAAACCAATATTCGCAGTCCTTTAATT
This sequence comes from Cyanobacteria bacterium J06621_15, assembly GCA_038525335.1. Lineage (GTDB taxonomy): Bacteria > Cyanobacteriota > Cyanobacteriia > Cyanobacteriales > Nostocaceae > Rivularia. The sequence goes on from JBCBHT010000492.1 coordinate 3,018, forward strand.
ACATCCTTGGGAATCAGCTTACTTTTACGAGCCGATTATCCCACAACGATGTTTTTTGCTGCTGCGACTGCGATTGCTAGTAAGTTTATTTTCAAATTAGAAGACAAGCATTTTTTTAATCCTGCTAACTTTGGGATTATTTCAGCATTGGTAATAACTCCTGACGCTTGGGTATCTCCAGGACAGTGGGGGGAAGACTGGTGGTATGGACTGTTATTTATTGGTGCTGGTGGAATGATTTTGCATCGTATCGGACGTTGGGATACCACCGCAGCTTTTTTGGGATTTTACGCTCTATTAGAGGCTATACGTAATTTTTGGCTGGATTGGACTTGGGACGTTTACCTGCATCGCTTGATGAGCGGTTCCTTGCTGCTGTTTGCATTATTCATGGTAACTGACCCCCGTTCCATCCCCAATTCTCGTATTGGGAGATTAACATGGGCAGCCTGTATTGCTCTA
>JBCBHT010000493.1:0-3479 GCA_038525335.1 Cyanobacteria bacterium J06621_15
CGACAAGCTGTTAATTTACGAATGAAAGGAAACAGCAAGTTTTGGTTAAAAAATAATGATGAAATAATCCTACACGCTCGTTGTCAATGGATTGCTGGCTGTTGGAACAACTTCTGTGACTCTATTTTAACTGCACTTGTTAAGCCGATACAGATTGCATAAATTATACCAACCATTCTTTTTTATCTTTATTATGTAAATATTAGCACCCTTCTGCTGGGGTATTTTTTGCTGACTTTATATCTATAATCAAGAGATGTGTGCCGCAAAGCGGCACACATCTCTTCTATTACACAGTATTATTACTTTCATACTCTGTATTATTTATATTATTATTACTGATATTTGTTGTTAACGATCACGATAAAACTGGTTAATTTCACAAAATCGCGTTGCTCCCTCTTTGATGTATGATAAGGCTGATTATTTCCATAAAAAGATTAATTTTCAAGCCATGAATAATACATTGTATTTCAACGAACAATTTATCAGTATCTTAATAAAAAAATTTGAGCTTAGACAAGTGACATCTCAATAAATATTGATTATAAAAGTAAAAATAATTTACTATTTGATGATAAATCCCCTATAGAACTACAAAAACACAAGATATTAAAGTTATTTAATGTTAAGAATATTAGTAAATAAATATGTAAGGTAATCAATGCAGTATTTTAAGAAAAAATAATATTTTTTTGTATCATAAACACGCTTATTATTATCTTGAAATAGTTTATATTTAGACGTGCTTACATATAAATAAAAACAAAAATGTTAAGTTTATCCCATATCTCCAAGCAATTAAAAGTAGCTTTATTAAGCTGCTCTTTGGTAATAGTAATTTGGCTAGGAGTAATACCCGCAGCCCAGGCTAATGACAACCCAAACCTTGATATTACTGACAGTCAGGTAATACCAACAATCGAAAATAGCCAACGTATGCAGGCTATTGCATCTTGCTTACCAAAACAACTTACGATTCAAAATAAAGATGTGTTGAATCGTATTTCTCGTGCTTTATCTGAAATGACAAACGACCAGTTTCAAAGAGCATTTAATCTTAAAGATAACCCTAAATTAAGTGATGCAGAAATTGAATTCAAAGCCTGTTTGCGACAAGCAGGTTTTACACCCAAAGCTGACTTGTAAAATCGCTTTTTATCTAACAGCTTCTATCTAATCAAGATTCATTTAGACGCACTTACTACAAGAGACTTCCACAGTACGGAAGTCTCTATATTTTATTGAAATTAATGCAATTAAATACTAGCTTTCACCACCAATAGGTAGCCCAACTCCGTCATTCGCTGCATCATCTTCAGTTTTAACTTTCGCGATTGAGTAAACAAATAGACCAAATATAGGTTTAGCTAAAAGGTCAGCAACGGTATATCCAACCTGAATGCTTACAGTTGCGACTGGAGTACCGAAAAGACCCAATTCAGGAAGCAGATAAGCAATCGGATAAACACCCCAAGATAAAAGCAAAAGCAGACGCATTTGGGAAATTAATGTTTTGACTTGTTCGGGTTGACGCTCAAGCGATTTACCCAATTCTACCCACAGTAAGTAAAGAATATAAGCAAAGGGGATAGTGCTGATAGTTCCCCAAATAACGCGAACGGTGACGCTATCTGAAACTTCACCAGGATAACCTGTCGCAATCATCAATACAGATGCTACTACTAACTTAATTAACAGTGGTTTTGCGACTTCTTTGGAAAGAGCCAAAACTGCAACCGTTTCAGTCAAAAGTAGTGGTACCGTCAATATCCAGTCAGCATAGCGGTAAGCATCGTTAAACACTTGACCTGTTGTCAAATACATCCCATCTTGGAGAGCATAAGCAGCTTCCCAACTATTAAAGATACGGAAGTAGTGATAGGCTGCAATACTAACAACTACACCCGAAATCACTATCGCGGGTCTATATTTAGCACCTAGTTCAGACTTTGCATTAAAGAAAAATAGGGCTGCCCCAATCATCGCTGCAATGCACAAAGATAAGGCATTATAGACTAAATCAAATTGTCCTGGAGAGAGTGAGGGAGGGATAGATACTAAATAATTAATCATTGAGATTTTTAATTCTTTGATATGTGTGATGTCTGCATTAAAAATTAGATGCTCAACAAGCAAGCGTCTAATTAGAATAAAGTCGAATTTTCAATTGCCAAAAAATTGACCGTTTCCTCACAGGGATATTACATAGAAAGTTCTATAAATAACAAGTTTTTCAGACTACATTTACAGAAATTTATGTACGGAAGTGTACGTATAAAAAATATAAAATCAAAATAAAGTATTATTTTTCAATAACTGATTTATTCTCTACCATTTGAGATGATTGTGATTGTGTTCCTTCCCTTTTCTTATTAGATACTGATGGAATTTAGCCTTAACAAAAGTGTTTGAGGAAATGTTAAACCCCGAATGGTTAAACTAAAAAGTACCTCTCTTCATAACTTTTGTAATTTTTACTGTATTTATATTTGTATTTTTCAATAGTCTTTAACAAAAATATTCCATTTAGTTAAACTAACATTTACTTTCTCATACCTAAACTTCCCTAATTGATTTCAACGACTCCTTAATTTTCTCTAGTCATAGTATTTTTTTATATGTTTTCTAGTTTACTTGTGCATTTTTAGCTACTTCAATAATATTTACTAAAAGAATATTCATGAACTTTCTTTTACGAAAGCTGCGGTCAACGCTGTTGCTATTTAGAGGAAGTCATCTTAATTAAATAAATTTATCAATCATCAGACAATTAAACATTGAAAAACGATAAGAGTTTTGAGTCATTACCACACCAACAATTGTGGAATTTAAAATTTACTATCGCTGATGCTTCTTGTTGGCAAGTGATTGCGGTAAGCAGTAACAGAAAAACAATAGTTGCTAGTTGGGTTGAGGGAGAAACAAATATCGGCTTATTAAATTTATCGAGGAAAAGACTTGCAAGTATCGCGGTTAAAGATGTAGTTGAATTACTTGTTGATTTTTAGTTTTTTAAAAGACCTAATTTCACGAACAATATAGTTTTAAATTGATTTTAAATTCTAAATCAACGTTAGACATCTACTCGTCGGAATATCCCTGCAATTGCTGTGAGTGCTGGAACTTTACGAGATGCTGCTTTTAATGTTGATGAAGCAGAATTAGAAAAAGCTTATGAGAAAGGTGCTGAAACGGTTGTTGATTTGGTAAAACAACTCAGTCTTTACTCTAGCGCTAGTGATAGTGATAGTAATAAACTAATGCCGGATGGTGTTGGTTTAAACGTTAATATTCCTGCGGTTGTAGATAATATTGAAGGAATTTCCTACACCAAGTTAGATGGAACTGGTACTTTCGACTTGTTTGTAGACGAACTTGCTCCTAATGTTCCAAGTTTGCTTTTCAGTCAAGGGAATGCAATAGAACCTTCAGAAATTACAGTAGAGGATTCAGAAGGACAAAATTCCCTTGCAGAT
>JBCBHT010000494.1:0-3462 GCA_038525335.1 Cyanobacteria bacterium J06621_15
TTGCATCAACTTTTATCAAAGGAATCTGTAAATGTGCTGCGACAGCTTCAGCAAAAGGTAATTCTGAAATTCCATATTCGCCAAAATCTAAAGCATAAGCTTTGACTTTTACTCCAGCTTTTACCAATAAAGCAGCAACAACAGAAGAATCCAATCCACCAGAAAGAAATACTCCCACTTCTTTATCGGGTTTATTAGATAAATCTTTCAATTGACGATAAATAGCATTTTTTAATAAACCTTGTAATTGAGATATCGCCGTTTTTTCATCTCGAATTAAATTCTTGGATTCTTTCCATTCGTACTGATTTTGAATTTTATAATTATAAATTTGAATTTGATTTTGAATTTGATTTTGATTAATTTCCCAAACAAATTCACATCCTGCTGGTACCGTAAAAATATTTTCAACAGGAGTTAAAGGAGTAGGAACGTAAGAAAAACAGTTATAACCGTAAAAACCGGAAATACTAACCCGTGGAGAATCTAAAACAGGTAACAACAACTGTAAACGTGAAGCGAACCAGATTACCTGCTGTTGACCATACCAATATAAAGGTACCCTTCCAAAACAATCTCGACTTAAAATTAAACGCTGATTTTCAAACTTTATAGCTGCATCCGCTAAATCTGGAATACCAGCAGCAGAAACTAAAACTTCTTCTTTATTAATAGAGGGATTACTAGTAAAATTGCATCCAGCTAAAACACCAAAACAATTCTTATTTTCATAGCTAACTTTTTGTAACTCTTTCCCTTCAGATGCATTATCCAACACCTGATTAAAAAGAGATTCTAATTCAGATAAATTACCGCAACCCCAATAACCTACAATCAATTACCAATTACCAATTACCAATTACCAATTACCAAAATTACTTAACAACAAACTTATTGCTAGTAATCACTTCATCATCCAAAGTCATTTGTACAATCCAATTACCAGGAGGAAGATTTTTATTAAAAGTATAACGGCAATGAGTATTCCAAACTTCCTTACTAATAGTTTTAGTTTTCCAACTATTTTGATGAGCAATCTCACGGTCAGGGTCAACCCAATTGCAGCCTAATTCTACCTGCTTTCCCAAAGGAGCATCTTGAAGAGTCACATTGTAAAATACTTCCGGCTTTTTTTGACGGTCGATTTCTTCTAGACTAGCCGAATCATTACGTTCAAAACCAACCCGACTATCATAAACATTAATACGTGCGAGTGCTTGCTGCTGTTGTTGCTGCTGTTTTTGCATGAAAAATGCCGCTGCAATAGCACCTATTACAACAGCCACTACACCACCAATTATCCAACGATTACGTCTTTTTTGATTATCTAAAGCTTGCTTGCGATAAACCTGCATTACAGCTTCATCCAGCAAATCATCAGGTAAATTCAATTCACGTAAAATTTGCTGTAACTCATCCACTTCAATTTCAGATTGTCTTCGTTGAGATAAACGTTCAACTTCTGCGACAATTTGAGAAACTTGTTTTGGTGTCAAACGTTGTTGCATAACAATCAGTCAAAGGCTATGTACGTAAATTAACTTCTATACTGCACCCTTGATATCAGCAAAATTAATCCCAAGAAGATTTTCGGAAAAAAGGGCTAGAGAGACAAGAAATAGCAAATCAGGAACAATAATTTCCGATTAGACAAGCAATAAAAACACTCTTATCTATTGCATAAATATTACAGCATTTTTATACCGTCAAGATTTTAGCTTCCTATAATACCAGACCCCAACCGCGAATAAATAGTAACTGGGCTACAGTTATCAGTTAACACTCAACAGTCAACAGTAAGCAGTGAACAACATTTAATTTCTAACTCATAACTCATAACTCATAACTCCTAACTCTTTACCTCTACTTGCAAAAGTGTGGAAGTATGTCACAGTATGAGTGCAATATAAAGTTACGGTATTTCGCATGGCACTGGATATCTCCTATTTGCCCTTAGCGTTTGTATTCACTTCTCCGGGTCCAATTTTAGTTAAATTAGGGCCGTTAACTATTCGCTGGTATGGCTTATTAATTGCCTCAGCAGTATTGATTGGTGTTACTCTTTCTCAGTATTTAGCAAAGCGTCGTAATGTTAATCCCGACTTATTAAGCGATTTATCGATTTGGCTGGTGATTGGTGCAATCCCAGCTGCGAGAATATATTACGTTTTATTTCAATGGCAGGAATATTCTCAACGTCCTGGGGATATTATCGCTATTTGGAAGGGTGGTATTGCTATTCATGGAGCGATTATCGGCGGTCTAATAGTCGCTTTACTATTTGCCAAACTTAAAAAAGTTCAATTTTGGCAGCTAGCAGACTTAGTGGCTCCCTCGTTGATTTTAGGGCAGGCTATTGGACGTTGGGGAAACTTCTTCAACTCGGAAGCTTTTGGTAAACCAACTAATTTACCTTGGAAGCTTTATATCCCGAGTGAAATGACTCTAGTTGATGGTTCAAAGGTTTTCCCACGTCCCCCGCAATTCATGAACGAAAGCTTCTTTCATCCGACATTCCTTTACGAATCATTGTGGAATGTGATGATATTCGCTTTGCTGATGATATTATTCTTTCGTGGCTTACAGGGAAAGCTTAATCTAAAAATAGGAACGATATTTTTGGTTTATCTAGTAGGTTACAGCTTAGGACGATTTTGGATTGAAGGATTGCGTCTAGATAGCTTGATGCTCGGACCTTTAAGAATCGCTCAAGTCGTAAGTTTAGTACAAATAGCCATTGGTTTAACTGGCTTATGGTGGCTATATATCAAAAAACGTCCCCTACCCGATGTAGTTTCAACCCAAAATGAAGAGGAGAGGGTGAGGGAGATGAGGAGGTAGGGAGTGAGGGAGTGAGGGAGTGAGGGAGTGAGGGAGGGAAATCAAATAATTCATAACTCTTAACTCTTAACTCTTAACTCCTAACTCCTAACTATTTACAATTACCAATTACCAATTACCTGTCTTGAAAAGTTTGCTCAACGGGGGGAACCCCCGCACCGCAACTTTCCGCAAAATAAAAAATGCCCCGGAGTTATCTCCAGGGCTTAACCAGGGTGCATCTACCAATCAATATTTCTATATATAGGGGTCAAATCCGGAAGGATACCGATATATTTCCCGAAAAATTTTGTAGGAAGAAGTATTTCCTATTTATTTTATGCGTGATAATACTAGTACTTTGTGCGAAGAAAAATCTATTTTGAAGCTAAAGCCAGCAGTTTATATTGTCGGTGCTGGTCCTGGAGACCCTGACTTACTAACAGTTAGAGCGCAAAAACTACTTTCCTCTACCGATGTTGTTTTATTTGCAGACTCTCTAGTTCCTCAAGAAATCTTAGAATTTTGTCGGGAAGATGCTCAAATCATTCGTACCGCTTCCAAAACCTTGGAAGAAATTGTACCTATGATGGTTGAAATTGTCAGGAATGATAAATCGGTTGTGCGTTTACATTCTGGAGA
>JBCBHT010000495.1:0-3450 GCA_038525335.1 Cyanobacteria bacterium J06621_15
ATCACTCAATGCAATACCGTTTCGCATTTTTTCAATATTCTCTTGTGGATGGAAATCGTCTGCATCGGCAAATTCATAACCTAATGATTCGGCTAGCTTTTCACCAATACTGGTTTTTCCCGAACCCGAAACACCCATAACAAGGATAATCATCTACAAATTTAGAGCTAGAATTACTGTTGATTTAGAAAAATAATGTATCAAACTGATACTAAAATGTAAAAAGTGTATCATTTGTATACCGAAAAAAAATTTCAATGACTTCTTAATTTATAGTATTTTAGGTACAATTTAATGCATATGCCTAAATAGTTTAACCCTATTTAATAATAAATCATATTAATAGCTAAATAATCACTTAAAGATGAGCGCTGAAATTAATCCCGGAACTTTAATCAATAATCGTTATATTATTCAAAAAACTTTGGGTAGAGGTGGATTTGGTCGAACTTATTTGGCTTTAAATAACCAGCGTTTTAACGAACCTTGCGTTCTTAAAGAGTTTTTACCAGATACCCAAAGTCCGAGCGTTATTTCTAAATCAAAAGAACTATTTGAGCGAGAAGCGAAAGTTTTATACCAAATAAAACATCCGCAAATTCCTCAGTTTTTAGCTTTATTAACTTACGAAGAAAAACTGTTTATTGTTCAAGAATATATCGATGGCAAAACTTATCTACAAATATTAGATGAGCGTCTTTCTAGTACTCGAAAACCATTTTCGGAAGCTGAAGTCAAACAATGGCTTTTAGACATGTTACCAGTTCTCGAATATATTCACGGTTGTAATATTATTCACCGCGATATTTCATTAGAAAATGTCATGCTTCCTCATAATCAATCAAAGCCTGTATTGATTGATTTTGGAGTGGTAAAAGAGAAGTTTACCCAACTTTTTAGTAGCTCTTCTTCGCAATCTTTTAGACAAGCTTCAGTAGTAGGAAAGATTGGTTATTCACCACCGGAACAATTACGATTGGGACATTGTTATCCCTCCAGTGATATGTACGCGCTTGCTGTAAGTGCGTTGATTCTTTTAACAGGAAAAATGCCGCATTTATTGATAGATGATTCTTTAGACTGGGAATGGGAATCTCATGTAAGTGTAAGTAGTTCTCTAGCTGCTATTCTTAATAAAATGTTGTCATCAGTACCCAGCGAACGTTACCAATCTGCGACGGAAATAATAGCAGAGCTTGAGAATAATCAAAGTTATAATTTATCAGTTAATCAGACGGTTAATAATAGCTTAAAGCCAAAAAGGTCACTAGGTGGGATTATTTCAAGTTTATTACCGAAAAGAACTCAGCAGAACGAGCAGCAGAATAAGGATATTAAAAATAATTTCGAGCAACTCGGACAAACACCAGTTTCTCAAAATCCACAATTTGTAGATTATTGTCGTTCGCAACTTACTAGTTTTGTTGGACCGTTGGGTAGTATTTTGATGGAGCAAGCTTTAGAAGAAAATCCCAACATAACATCCAAAGATTTGGTAGAAGTTTTAGCTAAAAAAATTCCAGATACACAAAGAGCAGAAAAATTTAGGAATAATATCAAAATTCTCAAAGAATATAAAACAGAACAACCATCAAAAGTAACCCAATCGGTTTCAAGATTGACAACTACTCCTGCAATTAGTCATCCAGATTTTCTCGATTATTGTCGTAGAGAATTTAGCAGTTTTGTTGGACCTTTTGCTAGTGTCGTAATTAGGGATACTTTAGAAGAAAATCCAGATTTAACTCCGAAGCAGCTTGTAGAAAGATTAATGACGGGAATTCCTAATCGTAAGAGAGCAAAGGAATTTGAACAACGGATTTTGAAGGATTGAGGATGGGTAATCGGTAATTGGTAATTGGTAGTTGGTAATTGCAGCAATTATTACAATTGCGATTTATGTTTTCCCTAGATTTTTTCTCAATATAATTACTATTTTTTCGTTTATAGCGTAAATTAAGTTACCAATAATTTGATAAAAATCAAAATTAATTTACTAAGGTGTAATATTTATAATCTTATATACTACTGTGTAGCGAAGTTAGGAAATTGATAAATTGATAAATCTATAATCAATAAACCTTTGACTTTTTACCTTTAACCTTTAACCTACTTCGTAGCCCTGTATATATAAATATTAACTTCCCCACGCCATTTAGACTCTTTAATAAATTCCATTCCGACTTTTTCTAAAACATTAATTGAAGCTTGATTTTCGGGTTCTACAATCCCCAAAATATAATCAAAATTCAGCTTATCAAAACTATATTCTAAACAAGCTTTTGCTGCTTCGGTTGCTAAACCTTGTCCCCAATATTCTGAATCCAATCGATAACCCAACTCGTTTTCTAATTTACCTTCGGTTTCTTCTACAGCAATTCCACAATAACCAATTAAACGTCCGCTTTGACGATGAATAATAGCCCATTTTCCATAACCATTTTTTTGATAGGAATCTAGAAAACCTTGAAGTTTCACTGCTGTTTGTTTATCAGATAATACACCCGTAGAAAACTGCATTACTTCCGGTTTTGCAAGAATTTCTGCTAATGGTTCAATATCCAAAACCTGAAATTCACGAATAATTAAACGTTCGGTTTGAGTAATTATTTTTTCTTCATTAATAGCTGTAGTTGTTAAGCTAGGTAATTTTAATAATTTTGATAACCATTTATTTTTGGTATTTAACCACAGTGTGAAAATCAGAAATATATGTATCGCTAAAGTTATCTGAGCGTATGGTTTTACAGAGAAATCGTATATCTTAATCCAATCACCACGAACAGAGCTAAATGAAAACAGCGGATAAGCTATTAACGAATAAACTAATTCTGCTTGAGAGAAAGTGTAGAATAAATGTTTTAAAATTGGCTTTTTAACTAACGGAACCGCTAAAATAGCCAAATAACCCAAAGCAATTGAAACCAAATTACCGCTGAAAGCAATCCACCAAGATTCTACCGGAAGAAAATTTCCGACAGCAATAACATAACCCCAAGCAACTCTCCACTGAAATTCTCGAACTTCACCACCTACCTGTAAAGTCGCTAAAGCATGTCCGACTTCGTGAAAAAAGACTCCTAAAGGAATCAAAATAAATATTGCTACTCTTTCTAATATAAACTTGTCTTTAGCAGTGATTTTATCATCCCAAAATGATTTCCAATTGTTTGATAACCGTAAAATGGTGTCAATACCGAGAATGCTGTAAAAAATTGCTATAAAATCGAAGGATGAATCATTGAACATATATAACCTTAAACTTTCAAACTAGTTTAATTGGGTAAGCACGAATTGCTTTATCCGCTGTTGCAATTGCTAAATTATGTTGTAAAGCTTGACAAATCAGTATCCTATCAAAAGGGTCGCGATGTAAAGATGGTATTTTAGCAAGCTGAATTACACTATTTTCATCTAGATTCAGATTGGCAATTTGATGGTATTCACGCT
>JBCBHT010000496.1:0-3435 GCA_038525335.1 Cyanobacteria bacterium J06621_15
CCATAAGAGCAATTAGTTAGAATAAGTAATAAAAGCTTTCACAATTACTCCAATTCCCGCACCAATTAACGGACAAGTTACCAACAAACCGGGATTATTTAAACCAGAACTAATCAAAGCAATCCCAATTGCAATCCCAACAAATAAACCAATGGTTTCCGCTCCAAAGTTGAAGCTACCGTCATCACCGCAAAGTCCCAATGGACAATGTGTCCGAGTTCGTGAGCGTAAACTGTAGCGACTTCATCATCATCAAGGTAAGTAAAAAGACCCCTACTTACCACCAAACGAGCGCTGTTAGGTAAAGAACCGTAAGTAAAAGCCGTAGGGTTTTGGTCTTCAATGATTCCCAAACGCGGTGTTTTGATTTGCTTCTGTTGGCAAACCCGACGAATAACCCTAATCGTTTCCGGACTCAGATTTTCAATTTCTGACAGTTCAACCCAACGGGTTTTGTACAACCAGTTTTGGGTTAAATCCATTAAAAATGGAGATAAGAAAAAAGCAGCAATATTGAAGAGTACAGTAATTGCGATACCTTCGGTGAGCTTCGCTTAACGCAATTCCCAAACCCAGAATTGGATTCTCGCTATCGGCTATAAAAACTATACCCAGAGCCAATACCAGCACCATACCAGACATCAAAGACATGGTTACGGCAGAAGCTAGAGCCAGATTTCCACCAATCCCAGCCATTGCTAGCTTCACACCAGCAGCACCCACAGCTTTTTTATTAGCCACAGGATTTTCAGCAGTTTCAGTTTCGGTTTCGGTTTCGGTTTCAGCTTCTGGTAATGGTGATTCATTCAGCTTCTGGTACATTTTCCCAGCCCAATCACTGACTTTCTGATGTTCGCTTAGCATCAACCGTTGGCAGATTATCAAAGCTTTCCCGATTTCTCCAGTCGCTTTATAACCCCTCACCAACCACATTTATGCAGTACAGTATTCAGCAGAACCCTGCTCCGCACAATTACGACAATATTCTTCTAAAATTGGAATCGCTTCTTGATAGCGTCCTTCTTTTGCAGCATCAAAACCAGCTTGGAGTGACATAAAATTTTGTCTAAATTTAAAAAGTTATCTTTGTTTGATTGATACTTAATAAATTCAGCTTTTGTCATCATTATTCCTAAAAAGTTAATGTAAACATACGTAAACAAGGATAAATAACGATTCCACAGTAAATCTTTATTTTTATGCGGAATATACAGAAAATTTATTATTTTTAAAGTATAAATTTGATTATTAATCAATTAGTTTAGTGTTAAAAGTCGTAGCAGGCAACAAGGAGAAAGGGAGAAAATGATTTACTTGCTATTAACTACTAACTGTATGTCCCTCTAGGACACGCTACGCTAACACTGTTGACTGATAACTGCTCACTGTAACAGGTACTTTTTTCTCAACCTTGTTTACAACTTCTAAACTTAAAGACTCACCACTACGTCTAGCTTCCCAAGGACCAAAATCCCAACTATTAATACTCCATTGTCCTTGAATATAATCTTCATCTTCGGAAATTGTACCAATATATTCCACCGCATCCGGCGAACTTGTAAAATATTTTTTGATAAAGCTAACCCGACGACCTACAACTTCACCACTTAACTTAGCTCCTCCTAAATAGCTATCATCCAAAACCCTTCCACTCAAACTATTACCGCTTTGTAAGAGTACGATTTCAAAGCGAGTTGGATTACCATTTTGCCAATAAGTTCCTAACCAAGTTCCATTTACATTAGACATAATCAATTAGCTGTTAGTTGTTAGTGGTTAGTGGTTGAGAGTTAATATTTTTTATACTTCCCCCTCTTAATTTCAATTACCAATTACCTGTCTTGGAAATTTGCTCTACTTAGGGAGACCCCAAGACCGCAATTTCCGCAATTACCAAATACCAATTCCTAATTACCAATTCAAGAATGTTTAAACACAACCGAAAGATTATTTGCTGGCATTGAGTAAGTTTTCTGTAAAATCAAATTATGACTTTCGGCTACTTCTACGACATCTTCTAAATTACGTACTCCCCATTCCGGGTTTTGTTCTTGTAAATATTCGCTAAAAGCTTCATTAGAAGGTGCTGTGTGTTTTCCGTTTTGCTTGTATGGTCCATATATATACAGAATACCCCCTGGCGAAAGTATTCGACCGGCACCAGCCATCAATCCCAAACAAGCAGACCAAGGTGAAATATGAATCATATTGATGTTCACGATGGCTGAAATATCAGATATTTCCGATAAGAATTCTTTCTCTACTTTCCAAACCGACTCAGAAGCATCAATATCGAGAGGTTGATAAAGGTTTTCACTGGGGGAATGCTTAATCCACGCAACGATACTTTCACGCAGCGAAGCATTAGTATCGGAGGGAATCCATTTGCGAGGTTTTAATCTTGGAGCAAAGTGTGCAGCGTGTTCTCCCGTACCGCTAGCAATTTCTAAAACCGTGCCGGTGGAAGGTAGAACCTCTAAAAGTACCTGTAGAATAGGTTCACGGTTGCGCTCAGTTGCTAGTGCGCGTTTTCTTTTATCCACTAATTCTTCTCTCCGAAAACGCTTGCTTTATCTAGATTAGTTTATCATTTGGGGGAAGTGCATTTCTGTTACTACTAAGTGGGTGGGCAAAATTATTTTTGTCATTGCGAGCGATAGCGGTCTTCGAGAGACGCTACATTGGAGAGTGCGGCTCAGCTTGGGAATACTCTCCACCACAATAAATATGATTGGTTCTGACAGGGAGAGGGGGTAAAAAATGTTCTTTTAACTGCTCTGTACTCCTCAAAATTAGTGTAGTGGAGTATTACAGTGATATAAACTTTTTGTTACTGCATAAATCAATCAACTAATTCAACTTCAAAACCGTTGAAAATCACTGATTGAAATCAATTAAATATTCACAATTCAAAAATGGACGATACTGGACTCGAACCAGTGACATCCTGCTTGTAAGGCAGGCGCTCTACCAACTGAGCTAATCGTCCTCGGTGTCTCACTAAGAAAATAATATAGCAAACTTTTTCGTATAGCGCTAGTCTTTTACAAATTTTTTTAGAATAACTTTTAATCAACAGCGCAAAACCGCTTTGTAGGAACAAAAATTACGCTTATTAATTTGGTAACAACTGGGATAGACATCGAGTAGGGGCAGAGTGTACCTTGTATCATGTCAGTTTATTCGTTATGATGCGGGCGTTAGAGAAACCCCAGGCTTCCAGAGAGGGGAGACTTAATGTATTCATAGGCTTTGTTCGTTGGTAATTACCAATGTCCAATTCACAATGCCCAATTCCCCATTTCCCAACTTACGAACTAATATTATGCCCTCCGGTGCAACTCACGACCGCATTACAATTTGGGCTTTACCATTTATTGCTGGTGTAACTTTTTGGCAAACTCACAGCAGCGGTATAACTTTGTTAGTTGCTGG
>JBCBHT010000497.1:0-3433 GCA_038525335.1 Cyanobacteria bacterium J06621_15
GTCGCCTTCCAAAAGTAGCCAACCCACATCGCCGACTTTATCCTAGCGATTTAAGCGATCAAGAATGGGAGATAATTAAACCTTTACTTCCAGCACCGAAGGGTTTTGGAAGACCAAGAACAGTGAATTTAAGAGAAATTTTAAATGCTGTTTTCTATGTGCAGCTCAGTGGTTGTCAATGGGGCAGCGCGGACGCGCAGTTCGTCGTCTTCGACGACTAGAGGGCTTTGCCCTCGCGTTGCCCCATGATTTTCCTCATCACGGCACAGTCTACAAATATTTTCAGAAGTGGGAGCGGGCGGGAATATGGCAAAAAATCCATGATAGTTTACGACATCAGCTAAGAGAGAAGATAGGACGTAAACAAAAATCAACTGTCGCGATCGCGCAGCGCATACGCGCAGCAGCCGCTTGCGGCGGCTAGAAGGCTTTGCCTTCGCCACAATCAGTAGAAACGACGGAAAAAAGGGGGATGTTTATGGATATGACGGTGGGAAGAAAGTAAAAGGTAGAAAACGCCATCTGGTCGTAGACTCGCAAGGTTTCATAGTTGGAGTGTTAGTTACCGAAGGTAATACTCCAGAAAGATTAGGCGCGGCAATGGTCATTCTAGAACATCAAGAAAAGCTTTCTGATACTGAGGTGATTTGGGTGCGCGAATCGAAGATTCGCCAGTCGTCGAAGACGACGATCTGCGCGTCCGCGCTGCGCGGTTATTCAGGTCAAAATTTTGCGAGAGTTGTAAAACAAATATGCGGAGCTAGTGTTGAAGTCATCAAGCGTATTAGTAAAACTTTTGAGATGCGAACGCATTCGCGTTCCAGTCGTGCGAAGCCGAAGGCTTCTAGCCCGCCAGGGCGGTCTGTCGCAAAGCGGCTGCGACGACGATCTGCGCTACGCGCTGCCCAAAACGCTGGATGGTTGAGCGTACTTTTGGTTGGCTTAACCGATATCGCCGTCTCAGTAAGGATTACGAGACACATATTGAAAACAGCGAGGCAATGATTTACGGTTCTTTAATTCGCTTAATGGTTCGTCGATTTGCCGTTTAATGTTTACTTTAGGAATTAGCTCTAAGAGCATAACTTTTCCGCAGTACTGAAAATAGAAGCATAAGCTTTCCGCGACTTTCTTTGTCTAAAATACCTTAGTGGTGCAGAAAAGTCCTAAAACCATTATTTTTTGGTAATTTTTTGGTCGGCTTTCGCGCATCAAACTCCGTGACTTTAGAAAACTCAATCCGATAATCCATCCGTCGTCGTTTCCGACGTGATGCACAAGCAGCTTTGGGGTTTAGTCGCGGGAGGTGAGTCAATCTTGGAATCGGCAGACGTTGGTACCACAGGCTTTGTAAATGCCGTAATCACAATTGGAAATAGCTCAATCCTCGGTGAGAATGCCAATCGAGGGAAGAGCGCGTCCCATCAGCCACTAGCGTAATCGCCGCGGAAATGGCAATCAACATAGCCGTAGCGAAGAGTATTAACAAGGTTTGGAGAGCTTGCGCCCCCATCTCAGGCACACTTCAATCAAACAATACCTATTCCAAAACACACTGGTATCGAGGGTGATAGTCACCTCCATTCCTGACCATGCTGAGAGAAATTGACCGTGAGGGATGCAACGGCGATATTTTTTCTATTTCCAATATTAGGGATGAGTAATATAACATTTTAGAATCTTATACCGATGTTCTTATATATCTGACTAATTAAACACTTATACTATTAGTTTTTAAAAGCATTATTTGTTCTGTTTTATACAGAAATAAAAAACAATATTACACTTTACTTGTGACAGATAATTCTATGTTAATTTTCGAAAATTAACGAAAATATTTTTTATTTCTGATTATAAATCGACATAATGTGTAAAAAAGTAATGAAAAGCCGTTTGTACTCTATTGAACCAATTGGAATAAGAACCAAATTTACGGAAAGTATTAGTAGTTATTTAATTAGATTGTCTGAAGAACACTGCGTTGCCCCTAAACATTTGATTTTAAAGGAAATTGTCCCTTATGTTTATCGTAATGAGAATATTGACACAACGGGTGTTAAAAGTATCAGTAATTTTTTATCTCATAGCAACTCGCAGCCAGCTATTAACGGGATGAAAGATAAAACTGAAACTATAATTAATGCTTTAGAAGCTCTAACTTTACAGAAGGATTTAAAATATCTCTCCTGTTTGGCTTGGAAAGGAGTAATTAAAGATGGAAATTTATTTCGTAGAAGTAAGGCTTGGTGTCCATGCTGTTTTGAACAATGGAAACAAGAACAAAAGCCTATTTATGAACCTTTAATATGGTCATTTAAAGATGTGCAATTTTGCACTCAGCATTTTTGTAAGTTAGTCTTTCAGTGCCCTCATTGCAAATCTCAATTAAAAGCAATAGCGAATAAAGCTCGTATAGGTTTTTGTTACCACTGCGGTAAATGGCTTGGACAAGAGAAATCTGAAAATAAAGAAATTATAGATAATCTTGAAGAACACCTTTATATTTCTATGGGAATAGGCAAACTAATTTCTATAGTCCCCGATCTTCAATTTCCTCTCATACTTTCAAATTTAATTAAAAAATTACAGCTAATTCATTTTTATTTCGAGCTTTATTCTGCAAAGAACTACAGAACCATAGGTTTAACACAAAATATGTATAGGATTCGGATGCAGTTGAGAATACTGACAATGCGTAACTCAAATAGACCGATTAACTTAATTGATTTGATAATCCCCTGCTGCCGCCATGCTAATTTAGATATCGCTGATTTTTTTAATGAGAATTTGGACAGCTTGGGTCGCCTAATTGCTAAAAGTTTAGATGTCTTCCCAGATAAATTTCACCTGTATACCAACATTAACCTAGAGCATGTTCCAGGAGATGTATATATTCCTGGAAGATTTGTATGGAGTATCGATGGTGTTGAGGTTGACATGCCGAAATACTTGTAAAAAATCTATATACAGGTCTAAATAACTGTACACATTGTTTACCATGTCAATTTTTATTTATAGTCTTTCTCTCGTAATGAGATGAGATATTTTGCGTGTGATTTTAATCATCAATTTTATTAACAGTTTTGAATAGATGTTATCTGAACAAGAATTTAAGCAATGGTGTAATTATCTTAATTATCCTAAGAAAACTCAAAATGAGATTGAAATAATTCGCAATTCTCAACCATCTAGAAGAGTTGGCGGAGGCAAGAAAAATGTTTCTGGCAGATATCCAAGTCAGAAGATGGGAATGACGATTCAGTTTGAGTCACATAAAGTCGAGCTTCCATTTATTTATCGGCTGGAACACGATGATAACGTTTTGGAATATTACGATCAACCACCATCATTTAAGTTGAACTACAAATCTAAAACAGGACGACTTATTGGATACTATTACACTCCTGATTTTTTCTTAATGACGAAAAAATCA
>JBCBHT010000498.1:0-3429 GCA_038525335.1 Cyanobacteria bacterium J06621_15
CTGCCGCGACTGATTATACAATTCAAGTTTCCGTAGTATCTATCGGTGGAGTTGCTGCTTCAATGCTTAGCGGTAAAATTGCGACTTCAGCCGGATATACCGGGATGTTTATTATTAGTTCTACAATTAGTTTATTGAGCGTATTAGTAATTTTTAAATTCTTTCGTAGAGTAGCGATTGAAAGTAAATAATTTGAATTTTTTGAATTTTTTGAATTTTTGTATTTAGTCTATTTGATATTCCCTGCTGCTAAAACTTGCTCCACCGTTAAATCTAATTCAGGAAAAGTACGAGAAACAATTTTTTGATTACCAGTAAATTCTGTATCTTCATACAAACCTTCCTCCAATAACAAAACCGTAACTTTCGATTCAATCGGGTCAACAATCCAATACTCAGGTATTTCTAAAGCAGCATATTCAGACCGTTTATAACGATAATCTCGCTTTACCGATTCCGGACTAACCACTTCTACAACTAACAAAGGTGGAGACTGACAAACAGCAGACTCATCCAAAAATTCCATAACCTGTTCCGATGTCACAACATAAACATCAGATAATCGTGATTTCCTCCAACCAGTTCTAATTCCCGCTTCCCTAAAACACATCCAAGGTAACTTTTTATTTTTAATTTGTTCATCGAAGTTTTGTTCGATAAACTTGGCAATTAGTAGATGTCTAAAAGTTGGTATTGCTAATAACTCAAGCTTTCCATCAATCAGTTCATAGCGATTATCTGTACCATCATCGTAGGTAAGATATTCTTCAAATGAATATACAGTTTTCGTTGTAGTTCGAGTCATTATTTTACAATTGTTTATTTGATAGTTAGTATTAGTAGGGTGTGTTATGGCTTTAGAAATACCGCACCGAAAAACTATTTAAATATATTTGCTTTAGTTCTATTTATTGTCAAACAACTATTAACTTCACCACCAGATATTAATGCAAATTCAATATTATCCCAATCAAATAACGCTACAAAATTCTTTTTTCTCCTAATTAACATAACCGGACATCTGTAAATTTAAAATCGGGTAAGTTTCTGGATAGTTTTTGTGCTAAATTAGTGCGTTGAAAAGGAGAGACTTTATTCCAATTAGGTAGCTGAAAATATTTATATTTCATTAAATATACTTAAGTTTTGTTGAAAAATTTTGATTTACGTCAATAAATTCTTACCAAATATCAATTCGCAAGTATAAAATGATTCATATAATTTAAAGTATTGATAAATCATTAATATACCCGATGTAGAATATACTTCGATGTACTAGAATGCATGAATTAGTTTAAATTAATCAAAAAACTAAATCAACTGTCAGTAGATATTAAACATTCAAAATTTTTGACCCTCATTAAATCACCATAAAAAATATGCGTTTACCATATTGGCTTCCTAATCTCCGCTCTTGCGTTAATGCTGTTGCTTTAATCTTATTAATGATTGGAATTGGCAATTTAATCACCCGTTCCCTAGATAAAATAATAGAGCTAATTCATGCAGTACCTTGGTTATCTGGAATAATCGTATTGTTAATTTTCTTATTTCCTATAGTAGCTATAACCTTTTTACATCATTGGTTCCATACCTTTTTAGATATCTTCTTTCCACAGAGCAGAATTCCTGGAGATGAAACACAAGCTGGATGGTTCCCAAGTATCATTAGCTGGTGGGAAGGAATTTACGGTTGGTCAGTTAATGTATTATCAGGGCTATTAGTATTTTTCATCTTATCAGCACTATCTTTTTCTGATTACTCATCCCATATGCTATCTATTTTGGGTGAAATGATGTCTAAAGATAATTCTTTCTTACCTTCATTACGCTTTACAGTTTTACAAATGATTGTTGCAGCTTGCTTATATCAACTTGAGTACTTAGTTCAGCAGCATTTAGTTGCAGCAGCCAGAAGATAATTTAGATTTATAAATTAGAATTACGGTAATAACCCAGCATTGCTTTTTGAGATGTTGGGTTTTTTAGTACGATTCGGAATTATTACGAAAATGCTCAATTAACTCAGGATTATTTTCTAAATCTTCCATAGATTCTACCGGAGACATTTCAATCCAATTACCTTCTAAATTTCATTTATCAACATAAGCGTGAAAAGCTTCTTTATCTTCGCGATGAGCAAGGACGTAATTACGTAATTCTTTTTGAGTCATTGTTTGATAGTCTTGTTTGCTCATCCTATTGCTATTGATATAAATATATTTATATATCATTTATTTTAAAGATGAATAATCAGTTATCCTGTTCATAAGTAGCTTTATAATCAGGATGTAAATCCATAAAATTATGTATCAGTTGTAAACCTAACTCTTCTTCCTTTTTTTTTAAGCTTTTTGCTAATGATTCAAAACATTCTTTTTCTTCAATATTACTAAATTTAATAAACAGTGTTAATGGATGTTCGTCAGAAGAAGTTACTCTCCAAAGTTGAGTCAGCTTATATTTTGTATTTTCAAGGGTTTGTAATTGTGAAATAAATTCTGCGTTTTTATAATGAAATGTACGATGTTCTTGCTCTGAATCAATAAAAGCGTGATATTTCTCATCTAACAAGCGTCTTTTAACTCTTCAGCTTCAATAATTTTTGCTTGTAAAACCATCTTTTCAAGCTTTTTTAGCCAAGTTTTATTAAATAAATCAATCATTTTTTTATCATCCATATTTTGTCGAATACTAAAATCCACTTCAAATAGTTTATTTGCTCCAAATTTTGCAATTCGTACCTTATCGTTATTATCAACTTCAATCATGGCAGAAAAAATAAATATATTAAATTATACAAGAATTTTTCAACATCCAATGGTGCGTTACGGCGTAATCAAATTAATAGTTAAAAATCAAATTTATTCGAGCCGTAACACACCCTACAGTTTATTGTATTGTGGGATGGGCATCCTTGCCCGTCCGTTTTATTACAACTAATTTCAACATTCGATGGTGCGTTACGGCATAATAAAATTAATAGGTAAAAATCAAAATTATTAAAGCCGTAACACACCTTACAATTTATTAATTATTAACTCCTAACTCCTAACTCCTAACTCCTAACTCTTAACTAACTTCCCTACAAGCTCGATACAAATCCTTCCAATCATCCCTTTCTTTCACCACAGTTTCTAAATATTCTCTCCACACAACTTTATCCTGCACTGGGTCTTTTATCACTGCTCCAATTATTCCCGAAGCAACATCAGAAGCGCTTAAATTACCGTCTCCAAAATGTGCTGCTAAAGCCATTCCGCTATTCACAACCGATATTGCTTCAGCGGTACTCAGTGTACTTGTAGGAGATTTTATTTTGGTTTTCCCATCTTCTGTTATCCCACTTCTTAATTCCCGAAATACCGTAACAATACGTCTGATTTCTTCTAGTGCTGGTGGTTCTGCTGGTAATTCTAATGCTTTTCC
>JBCBHT010000499.1:0-3420 GCA_038525335.1 Cyanobacteria bacterium J06621_15
CCTCGTTTTACTCTATTACCTTGATAATCAGAGTAAAACGAGGTTTATTTAAGTCTTCCAAAGGTTTAAAAATAAATGCGGATTTAAACGGAAGTCTGAATATTTTACGAAAAGCAGTTGGGGATTCTGTCTTTGATGGAAACCTGATAGAGAGGCTCGTAGTTAGTCCAATAAGGTTTAAGCCTTATAAAGCTTGAGTAGATTTGTCTACAAAATTAGTAGCTATAATACTTCTAATAGTTACCGCAAAACAATTTGATTTGTTTATCTGGCAGAATCAAGCACTAAGGGTGCAAGTTTTGCTTATTAAAGAATTATTGAATTAAGTTGAAATCAGTTTGGATGCAATTTTATTTGAGTGAATAATCCAGCCCTAACTCCAGATGTTGACCCGAGTTCTGTTTTTCCTTTTGAACTGGACGGGTTCCAACATGATGCAATCGCTTCTCTAAATGCGGGACGTTCAGTTGTTGTTTGCGCTCCTACAGGTTCCGGTAAAACTTTAATTGGGGAATATGCTATCTATCGTGCAATGGCACGAGGCAAACGAGTATTTTATACTACCCCGCTTAAAGCGCTTTCCAATCAAAAATTACGCGATTTCCGTGAGGAGTTTGGTTTTGAATCGGTGGGACTCTTGACTGGGGATGTCTCTATTAACCGAGACGCTTCGATTTTGGTGATGACTACGGAAATTTTCCGTAATATGCTCTACGGTACACCTATCGGACAAGTTGGTACTTCTTTGATTGATGTGGAAGCGGTGGTGTTAGACGAATGCCACTATATGAATGACCGTCAACGAGGAACGGTTTGGGAAGAATCAATTATTTACTGTCCGGAATCAATTCAACTTGTAGCTCTTAGTGCAACTGTTGATAATAGCGACCAGCTTACTGACTGGTTGAATCAAGTTCACGGTCCGACGGATTTAATTTATTCGGATTTTCGTCCGGTTCCTCTACATTTTCATTTTGGCAATAGTAAGGGTTTATTTCCTCTGCTGAATGAAGATAATTCTGAATTAAACCATCGGTTGATTAAGAGGAAGAGAAAGAGAGGAGACAGAAGCAAACAAATTGCTAGACAAGAATCTCCCGATATCAGCTCTGTGTTGCAGCATTTACGTGCAAGGGATATGCTTCCAGCAATTTACTTTATCTTTAGCCGTCGGGGTTGTGATAGAGCTGTGGCTGAGGTGGGAGATTTATGGTTGGTAGATGGTGATGAAGCTCAGCGGTTACGACCCCAGATTGATGACTTTCTCACTCGCAATCCCGATGCAGGTAGAGCAGGACATGTAGGACCGCTTTATCGAGGAATTGCTGCTCATCATGCCGGAATTTTACCTGCTTGGAAAGGATTGGTAGAAGAGTTATTTCAGCAGGGTTTGATTAAGGTTGTATTTGCCACGGAAACTTTAGCTGCTGGTATCAATATGCCTGCAAGAACTACAGTAATTTCTACATTATCAAAACGTACTGATAGCGGACATCGGCTGTTAAATCCTTCCGAGTTTTTACAGATGGCAGGAAGAGCTGGTCGTCGGGGTATGGATGAGGTGGGTCATGTGGTTACGCTGCAAACTCCGTTTGAAGGTGCAAAGGAAGCTAGTTATTTAGCAACATCTAATCCCGACCCTTTGGTTAGTCAGTTTTCACCTAGCTACGGTATGGTGTTGAATTTGTTGCAAACCCATACAATAGAGGAAGCCAAGGAGTTAGTAGAAAGAAGTTTTGGGCAATATTTAGCCAATCTACATTTACAGCCGCAATACAACAAAATTTCTGAAGTTAAGCAGCAATTAACAGCCGTTCAATCGAAGATTGCTAATGTTAGCGATGAAGAAGTTGCGAGCTATGAAAAATTGCGACAGCGTTTGAAAGTTGAGCGGAAACTGTTAACAACTTTACAAGAACAAGCATCAGAAACTCGGAAAGAAGAGTTAATTATGATGCTCAGTTTCGCAGTTTCGGGGACGTTATTGAGTTTGAAAGGTGATAATGCTGAGCTTTCTGCACCAGTTACAGCGGTTCTAGTCGGTAAAACTCCTGGTTCGGAGACACCTTTTTTAGTTTGTTTGGGAAAAAATAATCGTTGGTATGTGACTTCGGTTCACGATGTGATAGATTTGTATGCTCAATTACCTCGTATTGAAGTACCTCCGGCATTATTACCACCATCCGACTTATCATTACAACCTGGAGAATCCTGTGCAGGGGATGATATTACAGCAGATATAGCTGCACAAATTCCTGAATCTACAGACGGTTTATCTATGGCTCCGGAAGTAGTAGAACAGCTGGGTGTGGTAACAAGTTTGCAGGAGCAAATGGAAGCTAGTCCCCTGCATGGATTGGGAAATGCTGCGAGTATATACAAGCGTCAAGCTCGTGCTGTTCAATTAGAAGCAGAAATTCAACAATTAAGGTCTCAAGTTGAAGAACAGTCACAACGTCACTGGGATGAGTTCATCACGTTGATTGAAATTCTGCAATATTTTGAAGCTTTAAATAATTTAGTACCGACTGAATTGGGACAAATGGCAGCCGCGATTCGTGGAGAAAACGAGTTATGGTTGGGTTTAGTGCTTAATAGCGGAAATTTGGATGAATTAGCTCCCCATCATTTTGCAACAGCGATTGCAGGTTTGGTAACGGAAACCTCTCGTCCCGACAGCAGAGTATTTTTTGAACTGAGTGGTGAGGTTGCAGATGCTTTGGCTTCATTGCGTCCGATTCGTCGTAAAGTGTTTCAGCTACAGCGTAGGTATGGAGTAGCTTTACCGGTATGGTTGGAGTTTGAATTAATTACTTTAGTCGAGCAATGGGCTTTAGGGACGGAGTGGGTTGAACTATGTGATAATACTACTTTAGATGAAGGAGATGTGGTAAGAATATTACGTCGTACTTTGGATTTATTATCGCAAATTCCCCATGTTCCTCATTTACCGCAGGATATTAAGAGGAATGCTCAACGTGCTATTCAGTTGATTGATAGGTTTCCTGTGAATGAGGTGGTTGAGTGATGGGGATTGGGAATTGGGGATTGGGAGGTAAAATACTAGAACTCCCGATACACAACTTTAGAAGAACCGCAAAAAAGTAAAAATTGATTGACTTACTTTTCATCTACGACTGTTTCCAACCAAGCATCCAAATCCGACATCCCTTGAAAATCAAGCAAAGCTTCTCCCAAGTCTTCCAACTGTTCTAAGGAGAGAGATTCGATACGTGATCGCACTTCTTGAGGTAATTCTCCTACTCGTCGAGTTAATTGACGAAGGACAAGTGTTTTTGCTTCGACTGAGCGTCCTTCTTCTTTAATTTCCCGGTAAACTCGTGTTTCTTGAAGTGTAATCCCTAACATTTCTTCTACCTCCTTTTGGCTTTTACCTTCAAACTTATAAACCATTATTGT
>JBCBHT010000500.1:0-3417 GCA_038525335.1 Cyanobacteria bacterium J06621_15
AGAAGTAAGAAGTAATAAGTAATTTACTCGTTACAAGTCTCTGACTTGTAATGCATTTTCAGAGACTCTGCCTAGGCTGTGTACTTTGACCAAATTCCGGCATTTTTCGTTCATACAATAATCTTCCTCCCTCACCCCGCCTCCGGCTCCCCTCTCCCAAGCTTGGGAGAGGGGTTGGGGGAGAGGGCAATATCTTTAGGCTAAGACACGTTTTTTGCATGGATTTTTAGCCTTAAAAAAGCACAAAGTACACAGCCTAGGCTCTGCCTCCATTCTACTTTGAAGGCAGAGCCTTCATGCAATCGGTTCCCAGTCTCTGGCTGGGAACCAGTTAAAACTAGCAACTCCTAACTCCTAACTCCTAACTCCTAACTCCTTTAAAGCTTCGTTCCACATTCGGGACAGAAATTATTCACAGCCATATTCTTAGCACCACAATTACTACAAATAACTGGCTCCTGAATTGCTTTGGGTGGCTGTTTGGCTAAACCTACCATTTGAGCGTTAGTTTTTCCCGGACCTACCATTGGATAGCAGTTTTCGTCTTTTGTAACATAAGCATTGACGACAACTGGACCGTCATGAGCAATCATTTCGGCTATGGCATCCTTGAGTTGTTCTCGCTTTTCAATTACCATGCCTTTGATACCGTAAGCTTTACAAAGCAATTCGATATCTGGCATTCCTACTTCCATGTTGGAGTTAGAATAGCGCTCTCCGAAAAATGCTTGTTGCCACTGACGCACCATTCCCTGCCAACCGTTGTTAATAATCACAGTTTTGACGTTGATTCCGTATTGCGCTAAGGTTCCCAATTCTTGCAGATTCATTTGGAAGCTAGCATCACCGCTAATACAGATAACTTCTTCATCGGGGAAGGCAACTTTTGCACCCATTGCAGCAGGAACACCAAAGCCCATTGTTCCCAAACCAGCGCTGGAAATCCAGCGACGCGGACCATTCTTGAGAAATTGCGCTGCCCACATTTGATGCTGTCCAACATCTGTGGTGTAGTAAGCATAAGGTGCTTGATGAGCAATTTCCGAAATTACTTCTTGAGGAGAAATACTATCTGCGTGATGCGGGACCAGCAAAGGATACTCTTCTTTCCAACGGTTAATTAAATTTAACCATTCTTGGGTTTGCTGTGGTGTTTGTTTGATATTCCTTTCTCCACACCGACGCAGCAATTCTGTTAAAACTCTTTTAACGTCACCAACAATTGGTACTTGAGGAATACGGTTTTTACCAACTTCTGCAGGGTCGATGTCAATGTGAATCACTTTCGCACGGGAAGCAAATTCATCTAATTTACCCGTCACTCGGTCGTCGAATCTTGCACCAACACAAATCAACAAATCGCAATCTGTGACCGCAAAATTGGCGTATGCGGTACCGTGCATCCCCAACATCCCCAAAGACAGCGGATGATGTTCGTCAAATGCTCCGATACCCATCAATGTAGTTGTAACGGGAATCGCGAATAGTTCTGCTAACTGTTGAATTTCACCATGAGCAGCAGAAGTAATTGCACCACCACCCACATATAAAAGCGGACGACGACTTTCGCGAATCAATTGAATAGCTGCATTGATTTGTCGGGGATTTCCTTTTACAGTCGGACGATAACCAGGTAATTTCGCCGAACCCGGTTCTACGGGAGTGTAATCAAATTCCTCAAATGCCACATCCTTGGGAACGTCGATTAAAACAGGTCCCGGACGACCGGTAAGAGCAATATGAAAAGCTTCTGCAACAATTTGCGCCATATCTCTGGGGTCGCGCACTACGTAAGAATGCTTAACAATTGGTAGCGTAATTCCGTAAATATCAGTTTCCTGAAAAGCATCGGTACCAATAGCCGCACGAGTCACTTGTCCCGTAATTACAATCATTGGCACCGAATCCATGTGAGCAGTCGCAATCCCAGTAACTAAATTGGTTGCACCAGGACCAGAAGTACCAAAACAAACACCAACTTTACCAGTAGCGCGAGCATAACCATCGGCAGCATGGGAGGCACCTTGTTCATGTCTAACTAGAATATGCTTAATACCACCACTAGCTTCATCTTTATATAAATCATCATAAATCGGTAAAATAGCGCCACCGGGATAGCCGAAAATATGTTCGACTCCGTGACGCTTCAAGCTATCAATTAACGCAAAACCACCACTAGCAAGCTTGGGAAAACTATTTGATTCGGTTCGAGAAGTTTGGGAAGAGGTCGATTCAACCTGAACGCGGATTTGGGAAGACGAAGACACGGCAAACCTCAAATATTAGCTAACTTAATGCAAAAAAATCTGTAGTTGAAACTTCATTTTAATACCCTACGCACAACTTTTTGAATAAGTCTATTACCAGAATGAATCCAAATAGCAGCGAAACCACTCATTTATTATTCAGTTAACCCACTACGGAACATGTAACCCAGCGCAGTTAACGCGGTAGACCACCACTTCTATAAGTATACTTTTCATATATTATTAACATAAGAGGTATATAAAGCCACTTGTTTTTATCAACTCTTTACGCAATCATTCGTATATAACGAACTGCATCTACTGGCAGAAGTTTTTCCGAACCGAGTGTCTGAAGTTAATAGATTGCCCAGCAGAATTCTGGAGTTATCATGACACCGAATTTAATAGTTTTATTGTGTCGCTATCCACCAGAGCTTGCTTAGTCGAGAAAGTTTGAAGTATTGTGCCGTGGAAGAGATAGTTAATCTCAAATAGCTCAATTTTTGCTTAAGTTTTTGATTAGAAATTTCGCCAATCTACTTAATATTTTCGCTAGTTGCTAGTATTGTATTTCATTAATTCTGAAGGGTTAATTTTCGACCTAACGTCGGGAGACGTAGCATTGCTACGTCTCTACAACCCGTCAGAATTAATGGGACATACCAGCTTTTTGCTCCAAAATCTTTGCTCCTTGGTTGACGAATAATTGTTTTATTTTAGTCTAGTATTTTGTCTTGATTTGCATTCCTATCAATCAAGAAAAATACACACATAGCTTACAACGCTGACTTTTAAAACAAAGTTGGTGGTAAGGACTTTATTTATTAAGAGAATGTTTGGTTAGTAAACTTTGGGAGACGTAAAATTTTACGTTTCTACAACCCGTCATAATTAATGAAATAAACTTGGTCTATCCCATAAGTTTTGATAGATAAAAGTTTGTAGTAAGCGATTTATTGCTCGGATTTAGGACTAAAGTCCAAACTACAAACCCATCATATTTAATCGGACAAACCACTATGACTTTCTCATAAAAATTGACAGGTTTTTATCGCAGCCTAGGGTTAAAAACCCTAGTCTAATAACCAAAGTCCTATAAATAAGACTAGAAATTTACCCATAAAAACGGCTGGAGATAAACCACTACTTATTTTCCAAACATCCTCTGATA
>JBCBHT010000501.1:0-3381 GCA_038525335.1 Cyanobacteria bacterium J06621_15
ATTTCTGATATTGATGGGTTAATTAAAGCGAATGGTGCGGCTAATTTATTTTTGATTAACCCCAACGGTATTGTATTTGATGTCAACTGCGTTATTAAAATGTGCTTGATTTTCCGTATCAATTCCAAACTTTTCAAAACTATGAAATAAGTTGCTACCAGAAGTAGTTCCACCTTCAATAATACTTTTATTTTCTTCTACTTTAACTTTGGAATTGTTGGGTAAGGTGTTGTCGGGGACAATTTCAGCAGATACAATATTGGTAGAGGAAATAATGGTGCAGAAGGTTGTAATTCCGAAGAAAAGATTATAGATGCAGGTTGATTTTCTAGTTTTATTTTTCATAATACAATTACCAATTACCAATTACCAATTACCAATTCAATGGTGCGTGACGGTATTTTCTTATTTATTGGTTTTAGTTGTTAATATTTGGCAACCGTCACACACCCTACAAAAATGAACCTTTAACCTTTAACCTTTAACCTTTAACCTATCTAAATAATGACAAATACGACGAGCGATAAGATTTTTCAAGGGTTGGTTACGAACGGGGTTTTTAACTTCGGATTCTGCTTCTTGAATAATTGTTGAAATTTGTTCTTCTAATATAAATTGTATTTTGTTATCTAGGTTTTGTAATTTTTGTGTATTGGAAAAATTTTTGGCAATATCAATTACTCTTTGACTTAAAATTATTAATAGTTTTTGTCTAATATCGGCGCGTAAGTCGTTAAGTCTTAATAAACGAGTCACTTCATATTGTTTTTTCAAGCCAATTTCTGGTGCAATTTGACTCATTGACAGCCCCTGACAGTGAAATAATTCTAATCCTTGGGTAAATGCTTCTTGATTAAAAGAACGTCTACGTTGAGAGCGAGATATAAATTCTTCAACAACTTGAGAAATTGCTAAGTCTAAACTTGTAATAAATTGTTTTTGATATTGTTTAATAAATTCTATTTGTTCGGTATTTGTATCTGTCTGTAATTGTAATTTTTTCTCTGCTACATTTTGGATTTCAGGTTGATACATTGAAACTGTAGAAACAGAACCTCCTCTAACTGCTATGCGATATTTTCTTAATTTGGCTGCGATTGATTGCAGTTGATTTAAAACAATTTCATTTGTTAATTCTAATCGCGATATATTGCTATTGCGAGACTGGAAATCATCAATAATTCGTTTCAACTGTTCCGGTGTCGGTTGCTTGCAGGGTAATGTTTTTCCTTTTAATCTTTGCTGTATTCGGTCTTCTCGATAAACTGCATGATAGCTAATTAATAACTCGATTGATTGCTGAATTTCTACCGTTGCTGATTGATACATTTGTGTAAAAATTCGCTGTAATTCTTGACGATTTGTATCGTTTAAAATAGCCCAATCGCTAATTATAAATATTCCATTTTCCAACAAAAATCTGTGAATTTCTGGATGTTGTTTTACATAGCGAATCACCCATGTTTTCAACGAACCTTTATCGGGGTCAAAAGTTTGCAGAATACGGGTTGCTAAAGATTGATAGGAATTGCGAGATTTTAAAAGAACTTCATCATCTAATACAAAAGGTAGTAAATCTCCGCATGTAAAACCTTTATCACAACCGAAATTTTTTGCTAAATCAAAACAAACCCAATAAACCAATTTTGATATATAGCAGCGTAAACATAATTGTGCTGGTGACGATTTTTTCAAATCAACCTGTTGCCAAAGTTGACGTACAATTGCTGCATCGGTAATTAGATTATCATCAAGATTAGAAAATCGTTGTTGAAAATAATTTTGAGCAGCTACCATAGTTCCAACTCGAACCTCTCCAGCAGAATTTATTCTGACGAATTTCCAGTATTTTGACTGTTCTTCCACGGTCTTTTTTCTTACTTAAGTAAAAAAATTACTTATCAGATTGTTTCACCTCCTTCAATTAAAAGCAATCATGTGACTAGTTGATAGCAAAAATGCTGTTAGGTATTTAATATAGTTAGAGCGCTACGCGAAGGTCAAAGGTTTGTGAGTTATAGATTTCAAGCTTCATTAATGTCCTACTTAGTTATGTAGTGCTATATATTTCTGGGATGGGGAAACTGGTGCAAAAATAGCGAACAGTGATTAAACCCGCATCTTTCCTAAACTATATATTTTGTTTCCCACATTTCTATCAACCAAACACCGAGAAATTTGTTCTACAGTCTTTGTCCAAGGATGTTCTGGGTAACGTAAACAAAATATGTCGCTGCTGGCTAAGTGAAACATTTCTTCACATACTGGTAAAATTCCAGCGACGGGTACTTTATAACTGCTTTGTATTTGTTGCTGTAATGATTTTCGATTCAAGCTTGATAATGCTTTATTAACGATTAACAGCATTTTTGGAACTTCTAATTTACGAGCAACATCTACAGTTACCGCTGTTCCTTGATAGTCTTGTTTGTCGGGACGTAATATTACTAAAAGAACGTCAGAAAGAATTACAGAAAGCAAAGTTTCCTCGTTTATTCCAGGATGAGTATCGATGAACAAATAATCTAATTTGAGGTGCTTTATCAAATTACGAAAACCGTCATTTAAAAGACGAGCATCATAACCTTCTCGAAGAATTTTTGAAATTTCACCAGTTTTAATACTTGATGGAATTAGGAATATTTTACCTTTGCTTTGATTGCGATTAAACCAGCCTTTTTTAGAACGATTAAAAACATAGCTAACATCATAAGTAGCAGCATCAATCGAACATCGTCCCCATAAATAATCATTCAAAGTGTGATTGATTTTCGTATCATCTAAACCAAAAGGAACGTGAATTCCCGGTGACTGAATATCCGTATCAACAATACCCACCCGACAACCAGAACGAGCCAATATTGTAGCTAAATTAGCGGTAACATTTGATTTCCCAGTACCACCACGAAACGAATGAATAGAAATTATTTTAGACATATTTTGATAGTTTTTAGTTGTTAGTTGATAGTTGATAGTTGATAGTTGATAGTTTGTAGGGTGTGTTACGGCTTTAGCCTAACGCACCGAAAGCAAGACCCGATGGTGCGTTGCGCTACCCCTTCTACCCCCTCTACCCCCTCTACCCCCTCTCCCTTTCTCTCCCTCTCTCACTCTCTCCCTCCCTCACTCCTAATCTCTCTTGCTGTTTGCTGTAATTGTTGAAAATAATCGCTTCCAGTAATTTCCTGGACTTCTTTTGTAATTATTGTTTGCTCAGTTTCTGCTTGTAGTTGCTGTAGTTGTTGGGATAATTCGTTAGCACGATGTTGTTCTTGCTGTTGACGGTGACAGATTTCGCGTACCATATCTTGAAATACTCTTCCTAGTTGTCCTAATTCATCTTTACGTTTGACGATTTTGTTTAATTCCTGACGTTCTAAT
>JBCBHT010000502.1:0-3373 GCA_038525335.1 Cyanobacteria bacterium J06621_15
TTTTCACTCAAAACATATAAGGTATCTGCGGGATAGGCAACAAAATGGATCATACTGGTTTCTGGCATTGGACGATAATTAGCCAATGGGTTTCTCAAGAACGATGGGATGCATTAAATGCAGAACAAAAAGGTACCTTTGCTAATATCTGTCCCGATTTTGTTGTTGAGTTACGGTCTAGCTCGGATAAGCTTGAATCGTTACAAGCAAAGATGAAAGAGTATATTGATAATGGTGCAAAATTGGTCTGGTTGCTAGATCCACTACCGCAACGTGTGGAAATTTATCAACCAGATTCTGCTGTGGAAGTATTAGAAAATCCCGATTCGTTATCTGGTGGTAAAATATTACCAGCTTTCGTTTTGAATTTGCGTCGGGTGTGGGGTTGAGGATGAATTTGCAATTATTTTAATCGCTAACTTCGACAGGAATTGCATAAACCATTGTCGAGATTGGTTGTAATTGCTAGGCAACCGTAGCAAAGATTGAGATAATCCGTATGACCTTCTAAAATTTCTCCAGAGTTGCAATCATAAATTCTAGATGCAATATCGACGATTTGGGTAATCACTTGCTGAGATTTTTGCAGTCCAATAGTATTTAACACTTCTTCGTCATTCAACACTTGAATAACATCCTTGAGCATACGACTGCCACTATGATTTGACATAAAACCTCCTGCTGTCTCAATGCTTGGCATGGAAATTGAACCGATTAACTGAATAATATCATAAAATAGTACATAAAAACTAACAAGAACTTCAGTTTCAATTATCTTCCACTGCACCTAACGCTTTGAGTGAGGACTTTTGTTCTGGGGTTAATCCTGCTGCATTGGTGATATTCATGTTTGCGTAGGGTTTGTTGCTGAGGGTTTTTATGCATTCACCTGTTTGGATGTTCCAGATTTTAATTGTTTCATCGTAGCTACCGCTGACTAATAATTTATCGTCTGGGGTGAAAGCGACTGATACAACTCTATTTGTGTGTCCAGTTAGGGTTTTGATGCATTTACTGGTGTGAACATCCCATATTTTGATTGTTTCTTCAAGATTTCCAGCAGCAATTAAGGAACCATCCGAATTAAATTTAACTGATTCTATTCCACAATGATTATCCTTTTGCTGCAAAGTTTTTAAGCATTCACCAGTGTGAATATTCCAAATTTTGATTGTTCCATCTCCGTTACCACTTGCTAGGGTTATTCCGTCAGGAGATATACCCAGAGATGATATACCAGAATCATTTCCTTCTAATGTTTGGAGGCATTTTCCGCTAGATACATCCCATAGTTTTACGGTGCGGTCACTTCCACTAATTATAATTTTGTTATCTGGGTTAAATACAACTAATTTCACCCAATTAGTATGTCCTTGAAAAGTTTGCAGACACTTGCCGCTATTTATATCCCATAATTTTACAGTTCTATCGTGACTGGCACTCGCAAGAGTGAAACTATCGGGACTGAAAACTATATCTCGTACTGGGCTATGATGTCCTTTTAGGGTTTTCAGATGATTTCCGGTATTGAAATCCCAAATTTTGATTGTGCGATCGCCACCACTACTAGCCACCATTTTACTGTCAGGACTTATGGTTACTTCACTAACCCATCTATCATGTGCTTTTAGGGTTTTGAAGCAATGCCCGGTATTAATATCCCAATATTTGATAGTTTTATTATTATTACCGCTAACAATAGTTCTACCGTCAGAACTAACCTTTACAGATACCACCCAATGACTGCATCCCTGTAAAGTTTTGAAGCATTCTCCAGTCTTGGTATTCCAAAGTTTGATTGTTTGGTCATCGCTACAACTTGCAAGTATTTCATCTTTGGAATTAAGAGCGATTTCTCTAATTACGGAATTATGGGCTTTGATTGTTTGTAAGCATTCTCCATCATCAACAGACCATACTTTAATAGTGCGATCATTGCTTCCACTAAAAAGAGTTTTACCATCTTTACTAAGAGCTAAAGAGCCTATTGTATCGTTATGACCAATTAAATTTTTGATGCATTCTCCTGTGTTTGTATCCCAGAGTTTGATAATTTTATCTTTACTTCCACTTGCTATTATGTCGTTATGGTAGCTAAATGCAATCGAAAAAATACTATCCTTATGTTCATCTAAAGTTTTCAGACAAGTTCCCGTATAAATATCCCAAATTTTTACAGAAGAATCTGAACTACAACTGACTAAAATTTTATCGTTAGGAGCTATTGTAACTCTCCGCACTATACTAGTGTGTCCTTCCAAAGTACTAATACATTTTCCGGTAGCAACATTCCAAAATTTTATTGTTTTATCATCGCTACTGCTGGCAAGAATTGTGCCACTATGATTAAAAGATATTTGCCTTGCTTTGTGAGTGTGTCCTCTTAAAATTCTTAAGCATTTTCCAGTCTTAAAATCCCATAATTTAACAACACTGGAACGACTGCTACTAGCAAGTATTTTTCCATCAGGACTAAAAGCTACCGAACTAATCCAATTATTATACGCTCTAATACTGGAAATTTGTTTGCCAGAATCTACTTCCCAAAAACGAATTTCCCCATCAGCACCAGCAGTTAACAGTAATTTATCATCTGGACTAAATATTAAAGATAAAACTAAACCAAAAGGTTTTGTAAATTCACAATCTACTAAATTAGTATGAAGAAAATCAACATTACTTAAAAGTGCATCACTAAAATCTGCTCCCTTCAATACTACACTTGATAAATCCTTCCCTTCCAAAGCTGTTTTATCAATTCTCACTGCCAAAGTTGCTGCATTTCCCCCAGTATAAGCAACCTCTTTTTCACTTCTATTGCGCGTTAAATCAATAACTTTAATAACTGACTCATTATCACCCACCATCCTTAAAATCAAATCCATCACCGCTTTTGTCAATGGCGATCGCCCAAAAGTATCCTTCAATTTCTCCAACGGTTCGCTAATAAACTTCCCTAGTGGAGGTATCGCAACACTACACCCATTCTCATCCAACTGACGCTCAAAATAACCAGACCAAGTATAGTCAACAGGTGCAGCATTCCCATCCAAACAAGATTGGGCTTTTACCAACTCAGTACAATCATCCGCTAACACTCCCAATTCCGCCGCAAACTTATACGCCACAAAAAATTCCAACAGCGAACGATGGGCTGGGGTATAATCACCGTCGGCATTACGAATCAGCATCGTCTGCCCCATCATGTCATAATGCCAGTGGTCTAAATCTTTTTCTTCCTGCACTACGGAACCAAATAACCGTCGAATCCTATCGGGAAACAAGCGATAATTCAAACTCATCTGCTCGGTTGAAAGCATTTCCCAAGCTAATTCACAAAGGAAGTACATCTTATCTGCTAAGGAAGTAAAAG
>JBCBHT010000503.1:0-3345 GCA_038525335.1 Cyanobacteria bacterium J06621_15
ATTATATCGAATACAACGACTATTCAATTTTACCCAATGGGTTCCTTCAATCCATGTGCCATCTAAACGATATTTTTTTAGTGTCGAAAAGCTCATATTTAGAATCTCTGATGCTTGCTGCTTTGTCACAAACTGAAATGCCATTTATTACTCCCCTAAAAACATATTATTTGTTTTTTTATAACCAAAACATAAGTAGATAATATACTGAGAACTTTAATTTTTATTTATATATCACTATAGTGATACGAGTTTTTATGACTATAGTAATAATTGTCTTTACGTCACAAGGAAAGCAATAAGAGTGAATATTTAATAGAGAATAACTTTAATAGTTTAGAAGGCTAACTTATACAACATATTTCAAAAATTAGAAGAGGTATGACTGAGAATGCACATAGCTATTGGATAAAACTATGAGCAAGTTAATCGATAACTGTTTCATTACAGACTCATTAGACTTGAATTACATTTCCGATGTTGTAAACCAAGTATTAGAATCAAAACATTATTTATCCGATATCAAGGATTTGCAAGCAGCTTTAAAGGAAGTGAGTTTACAACATGGTCAAGAAATACAAATGAATCTAGTCTTTGAAGAAAATCAACTTAGTGGATTCAACTTTTCTTTTACCAACGACTCTAGTAAAACGACAGATACTATTCCTTTCAAGCAGCAGCAAAGCAATATATCTTCAGAAAAGGGAGATATTATTTCTGGTAAGCAAACAACTTCTTCTGTTGTTACACAACCAGAAAATAAAATAACAGTTTCTTCTCCATCATCTCAGAAGATTACCATTACACCAGGGTTACAAGTAGAAGACCAACACATTATCAATCCAGACCAAGCAGAAAATCAAACAATTCTCAAATCGTCATTGTCAGTTCAAGGAAATATCAATCCTGGCTTAATAAATTTTGCCAATCAATTAGCGAATCAACAAGAAATTAATGGATTGTTATTAACTGGATTACCTCTAAAATCAAGTATTAATTTAAAAGATACTCTAGAACAAGAGGAAAAATCAGATATTCAAACTGCTGGATTCGCAATACTTAGACGCTTTGAGCAAGTTTTACCGCAAGAATTCATAGAGTTAAAAGCAGGTGAAACTCCCAAAGCCTTTAATTGGAAAGACCCCAAGTCAAATAAGCAATATCGCTTTTGTTTTGAAGCGGCTAAAACTGATTTAGATGGAAATGTTTTAATTCCTGCTTCTTTGAAAGGGTTTGATATAAAATCTGTAGAAACTGAAAGACAAGTATTTGCTGCGACTCTAATAGATTCCAAATACAACCGTTGGAGTATTGAGCAATGTGATTTCAATAAAAATCAGATTCAATCTTTAAAGAAAGCATCACAATCCACACTCCCCAATCATTCAACCGCATCATTGGATGCGGTTAATGATTTTTCTTATGAAATATAAAAGTTTCATCATTTTACTAATTAACTATGTACAGCAAAGAGAAATATGCTTCGAGAAATGAGTTGCACGTAAAGACTGCTGCTGCGAACATTTATTATTCAGATATCCTGTCCTCTGTCACAAACTTTGTATTGACAACAACAGGTAGTAGATTAAGCTTAGTTTTAGGATTTGGTTTAATTTATTTAACAGTAAGAGAACCACTCCTAATTTCAATTATCTTATCTCTAAGCTTATTCTTCTACTGTTTGAGTAGGATAATTCAACTAATACCTTGGTTGAACAAAATAGTAAACAATAAAATTCATTTTTGGCATATAGCAGGGTTAATTATTGCATTAACTGCGACTTTAACAGTATTTGAATTACCAGCGCACGCAATTTTCTTAAGCGGATTAGAAGAATTTCTAGCAGGAATTGCTGAAGAAAGTTCTGTAGGAGGAGCAAGCACAATTTCGCCAGAAGCAATAACTTTAGTATTTAACGCAATTCGTGGAGTATTTTTACTATTGGTTGGAGTCGCAGCACTATTTGCCTACAACCAAGCACAGCAAGGAAACGACTGGCGACCAATTGCAACTCAAGCAGGTTTAGCAATTGGGATTATTCTCACAATCGATGTCATTACCTTTCTGTTTATTGGTGACGGAACTGGAACTGCTGGCGGTTAGGAGTGGGGGAGGGAGAGAGTGAGAGAGGGAGGGAAAATAACTAATTATTAAAAAGATGTTGAAATGAATTGGGATAAAGAGCCGATTAAAGTAAATAAAATAATCGGAAAACAAGCGGGTTTTGGTCCAATTCCAGCGAATCAAATTCTGCCTTGGTTCGCGATTATTACAATTACCTATTTCATTTTTGATGGATTACTTAGTTGGGGAATACCAAAGGTTGCAGTTATCAGTTTTTGGTTAATTCTAAGTTGGTGGTTCGTGACAGGAAAAGACCCCGATAAATACATTAATCTTTTTCGTAAACCGAAAGGTAAAAACTGGATTATCGGTGGTGCAATGTATGTGTCTCCTTTACTTTATAGAAACATTAGAAACCAGTTAAAGAAGCAGAAACGGTAATGAAAAGTCATATTCAAACGATAAATTCTATTGACCAAAATAATGAAAAGTCACAGTACATTCCCTTTGAAAACGAATTAGACCTGTGCTGCATGGTTCGCATCGAAAGGGACAACCGCAAAGTAGGAGCATTTTTACTAAATCAAGGCGATATCAAAGACGAAAACCAATTTCAAGTTGTTTTCGCTTTTCAAATCAAAGGTGTTCACAACCAACTGTACCCAGAAGAAATAACATCAATATCAGCTTCCATCTCTGAAGCAATGAAATCTATCCTTCCGGGAGAAAAATGTACTTTTCTTCTAGGACGTTATTCGGATGACTCCCAAAGACAAGAACATCTTAATAATCTTGCTCAAAACTGTTCGTTGAAACTACCAGCGATATTAACCCGTAACGAACAAGCAAGAGTACAAGAATTAAATCGTAGAGGAGCAAGGTCAACTTGGCAACAACTTGTATTCTGTACTTGGACTGCGGGTACTTTTGGAGATAATAAAAATGACCCTTTGTCTAAACTAATATACTATTCGGGGAAAGCAGGACGTTTTTTCTTGGATAACGTTACCGGACGGATATCCCAAAGGCAAGAACAACTTCTCAATGTCTTATTGATGAAAGCATATACCCAAGGATTTATTCAGTGGGAAATGCTGTTTAATACAAAAGCTGGGTTGGAAATTTCTCCCCTTAACGATACACAATTATGGTCGTGGTTATGGAGAAGATTTAATAAATACGAAGCACCACCGATTCCTCAAATTCTAGTTATTTCAGAAGATAAAGATAGCGGTATTAAATTAACGGAAATTCAAAATTCTCTCAAACATTCTACAACT
>JBCBHT010000504.1:0-3335 GCA_038525335.1 Cyanobacteria bacterium J06621_15
CGGGCGCCTCCGCGCCCTCCGGCCCCCCCGGCGCCCCCGCCGGCGCCCCGGCCCCCCCGGCCGCCGGGTGAGCAGGGGGAGCAGGGGGAGCAGGGGGAGAAAATTAATTCATCAATTCAAACTCCTAACTCCTAACTCCTAACTCCTAACTCATTACTTCAAACTCCTAACTCATTACTTACTACTTATTAATTTGATTACGAGCAGCCTGTAATGCTTGATGAACCTGCTCGAAACCGGTTCCACCGTAACTGTTGCGTGCGGCTACAACCTGACGGGGTGATATTGCTTCATAAATATCTTTGTCAAATTTGGGATGAAGTTGTTTCCATTCTTCTAAACTCAAATCTTTTAAAAGTTTACCAGCGGCAATACTGGTTTTTACTACCTTACCCACGAGGTTATAAGCTTCCCGGAACGGAACACCACGGGCTGCAAGATAATCTGCTACATCAGTAGCGTTAGAAAAGTCTTCTGCTACAGCTTCTGCTAAACGTTGGGTACGAAATTCTAAACCTTCCCTCAGCAAAATTGTCATTGCTGATAAACAAGCCTTTACCGTATTCACCCCATCAAATAAACCTTCTTTGTCTTCCTGTAAGTCTTTGTTATAAGCCAGTGGTAATCCCTTCATCATTACCAACATTGCTTGAAGATGACCGAATACTCTACCAGTTTTACCCCGAACCAATTCCGGTACATCGGGATTCTTCTTTTGCGGCATGATACTCGAACCCGTAGCGCAGCTATCTTTGAGAGTAACAAAACCGAATTCTTCGGAAGACCATAAAATCACCTCTTCTGATAAACGGCTCAAGTGAACCATTATCAAGCTAGCAGCATTCAAAAATTCAATCGCAAAATCTCTGTCGCTAACTCCATCAAGGCTGTTATCGTAAACCTTGTCAAAATTTAATAGCTTAGCGCTGTAATGTCTATCAATAGGGAAAGTGGTTCCTGCTAAAGCACCACAACCCAAAGGTGAAATATTTACACGTTGATAAACATCTCCAAGCCGCTCCCAATCTCGTTGCGACATTTGGAAATAAGCTAAGAGATGATGAGCAAGACTTAGAGGTTGGGCGCGTTGTAGATGAGTATAGCCGGGAATCAAAGTTTCAACGTTTTTCTCGGCTATATCAAGTAAAACAGCTTGAAATTCCCGTAATGAGAGACGAATTTGCTGAATTTGTTCTCTTAAATAAAGTCTCGTATCCGTACCTACTTGGTCATTACGAGAACGTCCCGTATGGAGCTTTTTACCCACATCGCCAACAATTTCAACCAAACGATGTTCGACAGCAAAATGCACATCTTCCGAATCCACATCTGGATTAAAATCACCATTCCGATATTCCCGGCGAATCTGTTCTAAACCAGCAACTAAACGCTCTCCTTCATCGGTCGAAATAATGCCACATTTAGCCAGCATCTTGGCATGAGCAACCGAACCAGTTAAATCATATTCAACTAATTCGATATCAAAATTAATACTGGCATTGAAGCGAACAATAGTAGGATGCAACGCTGATTCAAACCGCTGGCTCCAAGTTTGCTGTTGTGTCATAGATTGGGAATTGGGGATTGGGGATTGGGAATTGGGAATTGGTAATGGGTAATGGGTAATGGGTAATTGGTAATGGGTAATGGGTAATTGGTAATTGGGAGACAAGGGAAAAAGAAAAAATTCAAACTCTTAACTCCTAACTCCTAACTCCTAACTCCTAACTCATAACTCCTAACTTTTTAATCCAAAATCCGAAATCCAAAATCCAAAATCCAAAATCATATTACCCGTAGCTTGTTAAATTGCGAATTAAATAGCCGATTACTAAACCAATTAAAAGCGCCCAGATTTGACCTGTTTCGACAAAGTTATTCCAGGCTTTTTGTAATTGACCCAACAGGTCTGGGTCGTTGACTGTTTGAGCTAATACTGACCAGTTTACAGGTATTTTGCTCTGAGCATTAACAGTATTTGATAATAAAATTGTTGTCCACAAACTGATAGTAAACCCACCCAGGAGCGACCAAAGTTTCATTTTTAACTTATCTATTAGTTAGCATCACTGTGATAGCCCAAATAGATAAACTATGACATCCGTAATTTCTCGGCTGACCGCAAAATTTGCCCTGCTAAAACGGCTGCACCAAACCCATTATCAATATTTACTATTCCAATACCGGCAGCACAAGAGTTGAGCATTGTCAGTAAAGGTGCTAACCCACCAAAACTGGCTCCATAACCGATGCTCGTAGGTACGGCAATTACCGGACAATCCGCTAAACCTGCTACCACACTTGGTAAAGCACCTTCCATTCCCGCCACAACAATTAATACCGATGCCGATTCAATCACGTGACGATTGCTTAACAAACGATGAATTCCCGCTACTCCCACATCCCATAACCGAGTCACCTGAAAACCCGAAAGTTCTGCCGTAACAGCAGCTTCTTCTGCAACTGGTAAATCAGCAGTTCCAGCAGTAAGAATACCAATTGTCCCGGAGCATCGAATTTCAACAGTAGGGGGGACGATAGCGCAGATTCTAGCAGCTTCGTAATAACGCAAACCTCTGACTTTCGGTTGCAAATTAACGTAAACTTCTGGAGTAATTCGAGTAGCCATCACAACTTGATTTTGTTGAGACATCACTCCCATAATCCGAGCGATTTGTTCGGGAGTTTTATCTTGACCCCAAATAACTTCCGGAAAACCAGTTCTTAAGGAACGGTGATGGTCAATTTTGGCAAAATCTTCAACAGATTCGTAGGCTAAATCTTTTAATTGAGAAAATGCAGCTTCGGTAGATAAACTACCATTAGCAACTGCATTTAGTAGAGATTGTAGAGCTTTTTCATCGGTCATAGAAAATGAGGGGGGAGAGGGAGCGGAGGGAGCGGAGGGAGCGGAGGGAGCGGAGGGGGAGAAATTTAAACTCATAACTCCTAACTCCTAACTCCTAACTATTTACTGTTCGCTGATTTTCACTTCGTCAAGATTCCAAAAAGCACCACCGATTGCATTGAATTTAGTACCTTCAATTTTGTTGCGTATAGCTCCTAATGAAAGGGGATTAACTAAGTAGATAAAAGGTAAATTTTCCTGAGTAATTTGTTGGGTTTCGCCGTATATTTTCTTGACTTTTTCTTCATCTAATTCTTGTGTTGCTTTAACATAAAGTATGGCAATTTCTTTTTCCCAGGGAGAAACTTCCCAACCTTCAATCGGCTTTTGTCCAGCTTGAGGTTTCTGGTTAAACATATGTAAACCACCATCGGGTTTCCAAACGTTAGCACCATCGTTTGGTTCCAAACCACCAGTTAAACCAATC
>JBCBHT010000505.1:0-3331 GCA_038525335.1 Cyanobacteria bacterium J06621_15
GTTTTGAAGAAGCGGCTGATTTTTTAAAACGTCACGAGACCGTATCTAAAACCGATGCAGAATTTAAATGGGGAATCGATAATTCTCAAGAGTTAGAAGCATGGAATTTGGGAATTAGTCTCAAAGATGAAATTTATTACCTTCCCGAATTTGCTAAATATCCTCAACGAATGAAACCTTGGTGGTTGAAGTATATTTCGTTTATTTTAGCACCATTATTTAAAAACAATGCTCGCATTCTTCAAGTAGAAATTAATTGATGGTTTATATTCACATTTTGCACTATCAGCAACAAGAGCCGGAGACTCTTGATTGAGTTCCCTGGTTGAACCTGGGAACTAGTACTAATACATCCGTTGTTAAAATCAAAAATTCTATGATAAAAAGTTTTCAACGTGCCATCAAAGCATCTGGTTCCTATGCTCCAGATTATAAATCTTCCCTAATTCTCTCAGTCTTTGCCTCTATAATTCAGGGAATTGTTTTTGCTTTATTAGTTCCTCTGCTCAAAGCTTTAACTCAAAACCCTATCGATACTAACCGAGTTCGGACCCTCATCGTCTTAATGGCAATTCTAGTCATAGTCGAATTTCTTGTCCGATGGAGAGAACTTGAATATGGCTGGGTAACAGCAATTGATGCAGCTAGTGAAATGCGATCGCGTTTGGGTGAACAGTTGCGTCGTATTCCTCTAGAACAACTCAATAATCGTCGTGATGGGGATTTAAACGTGATTCTCAGCGGTAATGTTTCGGATGCAATGCTGTCCATTGGGGAAATTTCTAAAATCATTATTCAAACAATGGTTGTCCCTACAGTCATCGTTCTGATTACCTTCTTGATTGATTGGCGACTTGCTGTTGCTATGCTGTTTATATTCCCCCTAGCTATTCCCTTCTACCGTCAACAGCGAACTGTAAGCCTTAAAGAACTCCATGAAGTTTCTGTCTCAGATGCAGACACAGCATCGAGGATTATTGAATATGCTCAAGGCTTACCGGTATTGCGTGCTACCAATCAAATCGGGGAAAAATCGCAACGTTTACATCAAGCAATTTCCCAACAACGTCAAACCCAATCCCGTGCGAATCGTCTTGCAACAATGCCAGCGATTCTTCTATCAACAGTAGTTCAAGTCGGTATAATTGTTATTCTGGCTCTAGGTGTACTATTTTTACTTCAAGGTACAATCGACCTCGCTTCTGTGTTTGCATTAGTTATAATTGCTACTCGATTTAGCGAACCCATCGCCATCTTTGGTAGTATCACAGTTGTCTTTGACTTAATGGAAGTAGCTTTAGAAAGAATTGAAACATTAATGGCAATTCAACCTTTACCTACAGCTAATCCCCCAGCCACTATCAACAAATTTGATATTTCCTTTGAAAATGTAACCTTCGCTTATGCAGACCAAAATGAGCCTGTTTTACGCAATATTTCCTTTCATTTACCAGAACGCAGTTTGACAGCATTGGTCGGTAGTTCTGGAAGCGGTAAAACAACGATTACACGATTAATCAGTAGATATGCTGATGTTCAACAAGGAAGCGTTTGTATCGGTGGAACAAATATTAAAGATGTAGACGCTACCGAATTAATGCGTCACATTTCAGTAGTTTTCCAGGATGTATATTTATTTGACGATACCATTCGCAACAACATTCGCATCGCAAAACCCAACGCTACCGATGCAGAAGTAGAAGCAGCAGCAAAAGCCGCGAATTGTTATGAATTTATCTCACGTTTACCCAAGGGTTATGATACCCGAGTCGGGGAAATCGGAGGCGCACTTTCGGGTGGAGAGCGTCAGCGTATTTCTATTGCTCGTGCTATTCTCAAAGATGCACCCATAGTATTGCTAGATGAGCCTACATCAGCGCTAGATACCGAAAGTGAAGTAGCAGTCCAAACAGCGATTGACAAACTCGTGGAAAACAAAACAGTAGTGATAATAGCCCATCGACTTTCAACCGTCACGGGTGCAGATAATATTTTAGTATTGGAAGAGGGATTAATAATAGAAAGTGGCAATCACGAGGAATTAATTGCTAATAAAGGACGCTATGCAGATTTGTGGAGCGTACAACAGCAATCGCGTAAATGGAGAATTGTAGCGTAAGGGAGT
This sequence comes from Cyanobacteria bacterium J06621_15, assembly GCA_038525335.1. GTDB lineage: Bacteria > Cyanobacteriota > Cyanobacteriia > Cyanobacteriales > Nostocaceae > Rivularia. The sequence goes on from JBCBHT010000505.1 coordinate 2,126, forward strand.
AGCGAGTAGAGAGTAGAAAGTAGCGAGTAGCAAGTAGCAAGTAAAGAGTAATTATACTAACGAAAAAAATATCCCGAACTCAGGTTAATTACAACAATCAATCGCATTTATTTAGAGACGTAGCAGTGCTACGTCTCTAAACGGTTTTGGGAATCGACGAATCTGACTTTAGCTTTTACCTGTATTTATTGAGACTAATTCCTAATTAATATAGTGATAATATTAATACAAATTCTATTCTCCATACATGCAAGAACAAACCGGAATCCGTCAGCGTCAACTTTGCGAACTTTTGGGACTTGATTATAAAACCGTTGCAACTTTAGCCAAGCAGCTTGGGCTGAGTACCCACGCTTATCTACAACAAGAAACTGGCTGGATTCTCAAAAACGAACTTTACTATCCACCTAATTATCCTTCCCAAGACGAAAAATCTTAATCTCAAATATTTCAGATAAATGTAACTATAATTACATAATATTATGGCTATTGATAATTATTATTAATAAAATATGAACTATACACTATTTTACTGACAGTTATGCTTTGATTAAGAATAGTAAAAGATTATTTTAAGTGAGAGAATTTTTCTTGGTTAGACGTGAAACCCGTTCGGACAATGAAAAATTTTTACTTAAGTGCTAGTCAAGAGTGCAGCCTAAATATTTGTCAATTATTTCAAGAAGCGAATCATGGACAAGGATAATTTCTTATACCCTCGCAGTACTTACTACGGTGATTTAGAGCCAAAAAACTTAGTATTTAATGATAATTTACAAGAGTTTTCTCAAACCATAGGCTATATTGCTAATTTGCAGACTGGTGGTAAGATATCTTCTTTTCAAGCATATCTAAAAGTAAAAGCTGCTTATAAACGTCTGAAGCGCTCAAAAAAAGCATTAGGAATTGGTGAGAGTAGTTATCAAGAAGATATCTAAAAATATTACAGTTGTGTCTTTCGATTGATTGTTCTTTAAGGAATGTGTACCAGAGTACTTGATACAAGGACTCTATTACATATGTATGGAATTCGCTCAAATATCTATTGAAATAAATTAAGCTAAATACATAATGGACGAAGAAGGGATAATTGTTGTTGGTGGTTATGTTGGTTGTGGTAAAACTTCTTGGATTTATCAGCAAATAGCTTCAAAAGAAAAAGCTTTTCCCAGAAGTAATAAAAAGATACTGTATTTAAAAGCTGGT
>JBCBHT010000506.1:0-3295 GCA_038525335.1 Cyanobacteria bacterium J06621_15
CAACGAGCGAGCTTTGGACTCCTAAAATCTAGTGTGGTAAAGGTATCCGGCGATTTTTATAGAGAATACGGTAGCGGGATACGATTTTTCAATATCCGAATCAATACAAGAGTGAAAAATTTCCAATATAGAATAAGGGTTTTAATATTTTCTCCCCCTGTTTCTTACTCCCTGTTCCCTTAAACGAAATGTTAAATTGATTTTGCACGGGTACTTATAATCAATAATGACTAATTATGAATATCAAGTAGGGGGTAGTTTAACTAATAATGCTCCTACTTATGTAGAGCGTGAGGCTGATTCGCAACTGTATGAAGCTTTGAAGGGAGGAGAATTTTGTTATGTACTTAATTCCCGACAAATGGGTAAGTCTTCTTTGCTGGTACGGACAAAGCACCGTTTAGAATCGGAGGGATTTCGCTGTACTGCTGTTGATGTGACTGGTATCGGTAGTGAAAATGTGACTCCGGAGCAGTGGTATAAGGGAATTGTCTCTCAATTATATTTAGGTTTTAATCTTTTTGGAAAGGTTAATTTAAAAAAATGGTGGAAGGAAAAAGAAGATATTCCGGTTTTGCAGAGATTAAGTTTGTTTATTTCCGATGTCATTTTAGAACAGTTTCCGACGGAAGAGTTATTTATATTTATCGATGAGATAGATAGTATTCTTAGTTTACCTTTTTCAGTTGATGATTTTTTTGCTTTGATTCGATTTTGCTATAACCAAAGAACTATTAACCCAGACTATAAAAGAATTACTTTTGCTATCTTCGGAGTTGCAACTCCTTCGGATTTAATTAAAAATAAGAAGCGTACTCCATTTAATATCGGTAAATCGATTGAGTTAAATGGTTTTACGTTAGAACAAATTCAGCCTTTAAGTAAAGGTTTACAGAATCAGATAGAAAAGCCAGATAAAGTAATTCAAGAAGTCTTAGGTTGGACGAATGGACAGCCGTTTTTAACTCAAAAGTTATGCAAAATTTTATTTGATTCTGCTCAAGAGTTAGTAAATCAAGATGATTTATCGAATCCGGAAAAATCAATAGAAAAATTAGTGCGATCGCAAATTATCGAAAATTGGGAATCCCAGGACGAACCAGAGCATTTAAGAACTATTAGCAATCGGATTCTAAGTAACGAACAATTAGCAGGACGTTTGCTAGGAATTTACCAAAGAATATTGTTAGGGGAAATAATAAAAAGTAACAACACCTCAGAAAAAATAGAACTTTTGCTATCTGGTTTAGTGATAAACGAGCAAGGAATTATAAAAGTAAAAAATCGGATTTACCGAGAAATATTTAATCAAGCATGGGTAAGCGAGCAATTAGAAAATCTCCGTCCTTATTCTGACAAATTTAATGCTTGGATTGATTCCCAACAGCAGGATAATTCCATACTTTTAAAGGGTATAGCACTTCAGCAAGCACTGTCTTGGGCAGAAGATAAAAAGCTCTCCGATTTAGATTACCGTTTTTTAGGAGCCAGTCAAGCAATTGTTAAACAAGAAGTAGAAAATAACTTAATTACTGCAAATCAAGAACTAGAAAAAGCAGAATTTGCATTAGAAGCCGCCAAACAAGCATATAAAATATTAGCAGGTGCAAAAATAATTGCTAAAGACAAAGTTAAAAATCTACGATTGCTCAAGCGCTGGACAATTGCTATTTCAATTGGAGTCACTATATTTGTAATTTCGCTAAGAATTACCGGTTTACTACAGGGAATGGAACTAACAGCATGGGACAGATTCTTTCAAGCCAGCTTACAACCTAAAATAGAGCCAAAAATCGCGATTATAACCGTTGACGAATCTGATATTCAAAAAATTGGTAAATATCCTTTATCCGATAAAGTATTAGCAGCCGCTTTAACAAATTTAAAATCTTATAAACCTCGAATGATTGGACTGGCTTTATATCGGGATTTACCCGTAGAACCAGGTCATCAAGAGTTAGTTGAATTATTCAAAACAACTCCTAATTTAATTGGAATAGAAAAAATAGTTGATAGTCAAGTTGCACCATCTGAAGTTTTAGAAAAACTAGATAGAGTTGGTTTTGATGACCAAATATTAGATGAAGACGGAAAAGTACGTCGTGCTTTACTTTCCTATCAATTTTCAAGAGATGAATTAAAATTTAGCTTTGCTGCGAAATTAGCTTTGGGTTATCTAAAAGCAGAAGGTATTACTTTCAAACCATTACCCGATAACCGATATCATATTCAACTAGGAAAAACCGTATTTAAACCTTTACAGAACTACGACGGTAGCTATATTCGTGCAAAAACCGGAGGATATCAAATTCTGCTTAACTATCACGGTACAAGGACGCAGTTTCAAACCTTTTCGATTACAAACTTATTAGCTAATCGCATACCTCCCCAAGCATTAGAATCCCGGATAGTTCTAATAGGTGCAACAGCAGATAGCATAAACGATTATTTTCTGACTCCCTATAGTAGCAAAAATTTACAAGGAGTCCCCAAACAAATGTCAGGGGTAACTATTCATGCAAATATCATCAGTCAACTGTTAAACGCAGCTTTGAATGGTAAAGGTTTTTTGCAAGTATGGTCTGAACCCGTAGAATGGCTGTGGATTTTAGTTTGGTCGGGAATAGGTGCAATATTAGCTTGGAAAATTGATTCTCGTAGTTTAATTGTTATTGCTGCTATACTTACGGTTCTCGGAATTTCAGGTATTGCTTACTTGGCTTTTTTACAGGGATGGTGGGTACCTATAGTTCCACCCGTGATTGCGGTGATTATAGCTGTAATCGCGCTACCTACTATTACAGCAGGACATTTGGAAAGAAATACACTGATTCAAACAGTCAAAATCCTAATTTCTATCAGCCGAGAAAAACCTGCACCGGGAAAAATCGCAATCGAATACCTTAAACAAGGGGAAAGTAAAGAGAATCTGCAATTGATTGAAGCTACATTATTGAAGTCGCGAATGGGAGATGATTGCTCGTAGTTGCGCTTTAGCGCCAACAAATTAAGGTTAAAATTAGAGATGAATTTCAATTACAAAACCCGCAAAATTAATGACAAGGACTAGTAGTACTTCACCACATAAGTTATGAGGGGTGCCACAATGATATTTGTAGGTTGGGTTGAAGGTCGTGTAAGCGGAGCTTTCTCGTAGAGTAACCCAACACCCGAGTTGGGTTGCTAGTACCCCACCACATTAATTTTGAGGGGTCGAGAGCGTTTATAAAAAAAACCGCAGAGAGCGCAGCGGAAAGTGCGGTCTTGGGGGTTTCCCCCAAGAGCAACTTTCCAA
>JBCBHT010000507.1:0-3277 GCA_038525335.1 Cyanobacteria bacterium J06621_15
ATTTTCTAAAGCTAAAATTGCTTCTTCTACGGACGAATTGTTGATTGTTTCTTGACAAGCTAGGGATGAAAGTAGGTTGTAAGCTTGAAGGTATTGATTAGCAGTATAATCAATCCAGCGGTTTTGGAAGAAAAGCGCATCGTGAATTGCTATTACTACTTCTGTAATGGGATTATCTATGTATTTGTCCCGCAGCAAGTGCATTTGTCGCAGTAAGTTATCTGCATATACAGCTGCCATTGGCTCTCCAGAGCAAGTGGAAAGTTTTTTTAAATCTTCTAATATATGGTTGGTGATTTCTGAGAGTGAAATTTCTAAAACTGTTTGGGAAGCATTCATACAGGTTGCGAATTGGCTTGTGGGGTGACTCCGTTTTAATTTTACAAGTGATGTGAATTTTAAACTCTACTACTTGCTCTCACATCGTTTTATTGTTGTGATATAAGCATTTTTTGGGGGGTGTGATGTCAGACATTAATATCAGCGAATCAATTATTCGCCACAACACAAATGCCAAGTCATTTCAACGAGGTGAATCTTGTTATCACATGGGTTCGGTGGTGTCTGTCATTCAGCGCGGAAACGAAATCACTGGTGAAGTACAAGGAAAGGAAGAACAGCCTTACCGGGTTAGTATCGGATTTGAGAATGCCCAATTAACTGCTATTTGTACCTGTCCCTATAATTATGATGGTTGGTGTAAGCACATTGTCGCTACAGCTTTGACTTGCATTCATGAAGCCAACAGTATCGAAAAACGTCCTACCTTACCACAGCTTTTAGATAAACTTAACCATATTCAAACCCAACGCTTGGTGCAAGAATTAGTTGAAGAGCATCCAGACTTAATTGATGAAATTGATGGTTATGTAAATGCCATTGCCTCACCCACACCAGCATCAAAAAAAACTTTTGCACCACGAAAAAAAACTACTGTAAACACAGCACAAATTAAAGCCAAGGTACGCCAAATTTTTCGAGATACGGTTAATAGCTGGGAAAGTGGTTATGACTATGCAGATGAAACAGCTAATGAAGAATTACTCAGTCTCATTGGAGATGCTATTGAATATTGCGAACAAAATGATGGAAACAACGCGGTTTCTACTCTAGAAGCAATTACCGATGCTTGTGTTTCCGACTGGGATTATGTTGGTGACTACAGTATGGATAACTCGGAAGTAGTCGCAGCATTAAATGAAGCTTGGTGTGAAGCTGTTCTCGTTACCGAACTGACTCCAGAAGAACGTACCGATATACAGATTAATTTGGAAACTTGGCTTCACGAATGGGATGCAGATTTTAGTTTGGCGATTACGGCGCTGCAACAGGGTTGGGATTACCCACTATTACTACAAATACTTGATGGTAATATTACTGAAGGCGGTATCTGGAAAGACCAGGATATTCCTGACTATGCCAATAATTTAGCCTTGATTCGCCTGAAAATCCTGGAACGTCAAGAACGTTATCAAGAATACCTGTATTTAGCTGAGGCGGAAGGACAAACTAAGCAATATTTAACTATGTTAGGGCGTTTGGGACAAGTTGAACAAGCTGTTACAACTGCTCAATCCCAAATGTCAACAATGGAAGAAGCCTTTGCTCTGGCTCAAACTTTACAGAGCCAAGGTGCATTACAACAAGCTTTAGATATTGCCCAGCAAGGTTTTAATTTACCAGGAAATTGTGGCTATAACTTGGGAATTTGGGCTGGTGAGTTAGCTGAAGAATTGGAAGATATAAAAGTAGCTTTAATTGCTAGAAAAAATGCGTTTCAAGCACATCCTTATGAAGCTGATTATCGGATTATTGAAGATTTAGCTGGAGATAATTGGGTAAATATTAAACCAGATTTACTACAAATACTTCGTACTGTAACGATGTTTGGAATCACTGACGAAAAAGTCAATATTTTCCTTTATGAAGGATTAATTGAAGATGCAATAATGAGTGTCAGTGAACTTCGCTCTTACGATGCTGAATTAATTCACCGTGTCATGGATGCAGCAATTTCTGTCAATCCTGAATGGGTAATTGAAAATTCTCGTCGTCGTGCTGAAAAAATTATGGACGCAAAGAAATCGGAATATTATCGTCATGCAACTGAATGGTTAAAAAAAGCTCGTGCTGCTTATATAGCATCAGGTAATGAAATAGAATGGAGAAAATATTATAATAAATTGTTAGAAATCCACTGTCGCAAGCGTAAATTGATGGGATTGTTGAAGCAAATAGGTAATTCTTAATTTTCAGTTAAGAAGTATTTGAATCGAAGCTTGTAGCAACAATAAGCTATTCTTCTTCATAATACTGCGCTGGTGGTTTGCCATGAAGTTCAAGGATTTTGGACACCTCTATTTTGGTATTAGCAGGTTCAATTTTTTCTAATTGCAAATCGAATTCCCATTCGTCCAGTAAATCGTAGGTAAGTTGCAGATGATTTCCGATTTCAATCGGTAAGTCACCTAAGCGAAAATCACTGGTATTTGGAGGAATATCAACGAAGGGATGGGTGAATTCAAAAGTACGTCCCCAATGGTCTTTATAAATAAATCGATAGAGGTGTTCAAAGTCAAAATCAAAAGCTTGGACAATTGTGGATGCGACTTTATCAAGATTGAGGTTGGTAGGAATGGCTATGCGTCGCCAAGCATCTAACAAGGTTACTTTAAAAGTATAAATTCCGAGAGTAAATTCGCCTTTAGTGATAGTTAAAGTTTGTTCCCATTCTGGAAAGTAGGTTTGTAAATGGGGTTTTAATTTTTCAAAAGCTATGTGAAAATCAAGAGTAATTTCCGCCTCTTCTCGGTCTGGTTCGATTTCATCATAAATCTCTGAGAGCAAAGCTATTATTGCATCTCCCCAGGGACAACGTTTTACAGCAGTGACAAGCCATCCTTTTCCTGGCTCGGGTTTAAGGGGTGTAATTTCTAGTAAACCAAATAAATGTAGCAGAGCCAGATTGTGGAAGCCAGGGTAATAAACTAATTTATTTTGTTCCGAGTAGCTGTTAAAATTTAAACCTTCGGAGGGAATATCTCGCCAAAATTGCAAGCAGCGAAATAAAAGTCCGTATGGGTCTCTAAAATCGCCCAAAAGTTCACTTTCTCCCCAAATTAACCAGGATTCTAAAAGCGTAAAATATTTCTCAGTTGGGTTTAAACCTTGCCAAACGTTGAGAAATTCTTCGTCTAAAACTAATTTACTTTTCCTACCTTGGGTAATAACTTGTGACAGTCCGGAGGTGCGAAGGACGAAATATAGCCCGTGAATG
>JBCBHT010000508.1:0-3260 GCA_038525335.1 Cyanobacteria bacterium J06621_15
TAGAGCAGATGAACAGATACGCGACATTGCTCTACCAAGTTTAATAAAAATTGGTTATGACCAAAAAGGAATTAAAGATTTAGAATCTCAACTAATCGTAAAATTACCAGCTGTTCATGCGAGGTTAGCATCAAGTTTAGCGTTGATTGGTTACTATGCTTTTAAAGTAGCTCAATTAAGTGGTGTTGTTTCAGAAGAAGAAGTTTGGGCTTATTTAAGCTTACTGTGTGGCGAAGCCAATGAAGATGAATCGAAGAAACCTTCGCTTGACGACTTTGTAGATAAGCTTTTGATATTGCGATCGCAAACTGAAGTGGGTGAATGGAACTGTAGATTAATTACCGAAGATGGGAATCCTGAAAACGGAAATTATAAATCTTTGGCTGTTTATTTACATGGTGTTTGGTCATTGATGTCCCGCTATTTTAAGAATAACTTGCCTTACAGCCAAAAAATGATTCGACAGCAGATAGAGAAAGCGGGAGGAAAAACTTATAGTAAGCAGAAGTTTCATTGTGACAGAGATTCTTCGATTACTTACCAACGGTTAAAAGTTAATGTTAGAGCTGATGTGGATGGGGAGATTATACTACCGAAGCCCCCAGAGATGGTGACTCGCAGTTGTGTAGAAATTCCAATCGAGTTATTACAAGAGCGATTATCAAGTTTTGAATCCGTTTTCGAGCAGTTCGCTAGAGATAGTCAGACAGTGGTAACATCTTCAAGTGGAGTAAATAGTGGTTAATAAAAATGATTGACGGTAACTGCTCCATCATAGGTAGAATAAGTGTTATTAGGATTATGAGTTATCAGTTACTAGTAAAAAATTGAAGACGGTGAAATTAAATGGTTAGGTTCGGAGCCTGAAATATTGAAAGCTCGCGTAATTGTAACGATTCTTTCAGATGAACAGCCACGAACACTACGTCGTGCTGCTTCTACTTCTATTGCTGGTAAAGGTAAAACTAATGGTAATCGGTGTTAGTTCCATCGTTGAGGAAGAAGATTGGGAATGTCTCAAGTAATTGTGCTTGAAAGTATTGCACTATTTAAAATTTGCAAAAAATAGTAACTTTCTAAAATCCTTATCTAGCAAGCATTTAAAACATATATCGAATAGCGGTTACTCCGTTACTCCCACAGTAAGTCTTTAAAGCCAAGGTTACGTTTAAAATATAAATAAATAGAGCCGTCTTCTTCAAAAACTAATAATTAAAGATGACCGTCACCACTGCAAAATGGACGATTGAAGACTATCACCGAATGATTGAAGTCGGTCTACTTTATGGTCGCCAAGTTGAACTATTGAATGGGGAAGTCGTAGAAATGCCTCCCTCTCTGACCACTACACGCTCAGTTGAGTACGGATGCTGCTGATTATCTACGCTTATTACTAGGAGAAAAAGCACTTGTACGTGACGCAAAGCCAATAACAATACCAGAAACAAGTTCCGAACCAGAGCCAGATTTAGCAATAGTTCAACCATTAAGACAAGTTTACAGAACTCGTCATCCGTACCCAGAAAATGTTTTTTGGGTAATTGAATTTGCGAACACTAGCTTAAGTAAAGACTTAGATACTAAAAGAAAAACTTATGCTTGTGCCTCTATTAAAGGATATTGGGTTGTAGATTTAAAACATCGCCTCGTTAAAGTTTTTCGCAACCCAGTTGATGAAAACTATATTGAAGAAATAACTCTCACGAATGGTGAGATAAGTCCAATCGCTTTTGAAGAAATAAAGGTTTCGGTAAAAAAATTACTCAGTTAATTTCCTTTATAGGCAGTCGGCAATCGTCACATAACCGAAAGATGGTTCTGAAGCCGCAGCAGAAAAATAATATTACTCTGCATCTGTTATTTATGGTAAGAAAATTGCGGTGCTTACTGTTTTCTTATTCGTAGAAATAACCGTAGCTTTTGCATTTCTACTAAAAATGGGAATGGTGCGGTCGTTTACACGTTTCATCATCAGTATTTTTATAAGTATTCTTGCTTATAAATATTTTGCTATCAGAGAATATTTTTTCTATTAACTTACTGGATTTAACAGTAATTGTAGTAACTTAAACAAGTAAATAGGCGAAAGTTAGCAATCATCTATGTTCTGTTAGTTACTATTATTTGTTTAAATAAATTAGAGTAACTACAAATAGAATCAGCGAAACGTTTCTCTATAATTATTTTCTAGGTGTACCACGGAAGTTTAATTGTAATTTATAATCTCAAAATTACACATTAATACGTTTATCAAAGAAATAAAATATACACAATAAAAAATTTTTAGTTATCTATACACAAAACAGAAGTTATTAATTAGACCAAAAATTTTATTATTTTTATAAATAAAAATACGAGTAACATCTCTAACAATCGGATGATGAAATTACGAATTAGGTCGAGTTATCAAGTAAATAGAAAACAAAGACAACTCTATTTTTATGCTTTTTAAAGCGTCTAAATTTTCTGAATCGCGCCAAGGAAGCTATTGCAGAAAATATTTGATTAGTTCCCCTTTGATAATACGAACTGGTTTATTTATTTCATGTCTAGATTCAATTATTTGTCCGAGTTTAATTAGCTTTACTACGACAAGCTTTTTGGTATCTGGAGCAGTTGCAATTACTTGGCGACAGTATTTAGATGCTTTATTTAATGTCATTGCAAAGTTTTCTAAACGATATAAGATAACTTCGTCTGCACTTACGGTTTTAGGTGGATTTCTACTGTTAGACGCTCTCTCAACTCCGGTGCAAGCACAGTTTTTCCAAAATGCAGAAACCTGGATGAGCGGTCAGTTTGCAGGTGCAGATGAAGCAATTGTTTTATCGTTCAATGTACTTAGAGGTTTGTTCATTCTTTACCTGGGAATCTCTTTGGTGAAGGTGATTCAGGCAGCCAGAAACGATGAAGATTGGCAAAATTTAGCGAGAACACCAATGATTATTTTGATTGCGGTAACGGTTGGAGATATTCTCACGAATTTGATTATTGGAGGAGCCGGAGGAGGTGCTGGGGGATGATTTATAATTCGTAATTCGTAATTCGTAATTCGTAATTAATTCTTGCTCTACTATCTTGATTAAATTTTTAACTAATATCAGGCGAATATGGAGGATAAAAAATATCGTAAAGTAAATGCGACTCTGGGTAAACAAGCATCAATCGGTCCATTTCCTGCTGACCAATTAATACCTTGGGCAATTATTAGTGGTATTTCCTATTATCTTGCTCATGGTTTATTGAGATTAAATTGGGTT
>JBCBHT010000509.1:0-3214 GCA_038525335.1 Cyanobacteria bacterium J06621_15
TTGCTATTTCACAAGTAGAGCAAGCATCAAAGTTACCTAGTATATTGGGTTGTCCGATGGAAGATGGTGCATTTGGTCCCTATATTAAGACCGATAATTTTAAAGCAACTCCTATACCAGGATTATATGCAGCAGGTGATGCAGCAAGACAGATGCATAATGCAACTTGGGCAACTTCAGACGGTGTTACAGCAGGAATTTTTACTCATCAATCGCTTGTAAAATCTGTTCCCCAACTAAATTAACCGCTCTCAGCTTTCTCAGAAAACTCTTACCAAAAGCTCAGAAACCATTAATTTATAGTTCAGACTCATCCGCGATATTAGTAATTAAGCGAAACGACAACAAACGCAAAACACTTTTATCGAGGAGACTTCAATCATGAAATTCAATAAATTAGCTGGTTTCGGAATTGCATCAGTTGTATTATTCAGCAGCGTTGGTTCGGTAATAGTTAATTCTGGAACTGCTGAAGCTTCTCATATATTTAGAAGAAATAGAACTACAAGAGTAGCAGCTAAAACTAATTCAATTCTTGCATCCGGTAGCTTTGTTAAACAGGAAAAAGCGACTACAGGTAGAGCCAGAATTGTAAATATCAACGGTAAACGTTACTTAGAATTTGATAGAGCTTTCAGCACTGGTGAAGGACCCGACGTAAAAGTAATTCTTCATCGCAATAGTAATGTACCTTTAAATATTAAAGAAGAAAATTATATTACTCTCGCTGAAATTAAAAGCTTCAACGGTTCTCAACGCTACGCAATTCCTGACAATGTAAACTTGGCTGATTATAAATCTGTTGGAATTTGGTGCGAAGAATTTAATGCTACTTTTGGTTATGCTCCTTTACAATCAACAGTTGCATCCAATAATTCAATTAAACCCGTAGCATCTGGTAGCTTTGTTAAACAAGAAAAAGCTACTTCTGGTAGAGCCAGAATTGTAAACATCAACGGTAAGAATTACTTAGAATTTGATAGAGCTTTTAGCACCGGTGAAGGTCCCGATGTAAAAGTAATTCTTCACCGTAATAGTAATGTACCTTTGAATATCAAAGAAGAAAATTATATTACCCTCGCTCCAATCAAAAGTTTCAAAGGTTCTCAACGCTATGAAATCCCTGAAAATGTAAACTTGGCTGATTACAAATCTGTTGGAATTTGGTGTGAAGAATTTAATGCTACTTTTGGTTACGCTCCCTTGCAAAATGTTTAATAAAAATGTAGAGACGTTACAGTGTAACGTCTCCATAACTGTGATTATTATCGAAAAAATATATCAAGTCTTTGGCAGGCTGGATTTTTATCCAAAGTTATGGAGACGTAGCATTGCTACGTCTCTACATTTGTGACCTTTGATGAACCAATTTTAGAAAATAGATAATCCAAAATCCAAAATCTATTAGCGGAGCGTGTCCGTAAGGACATAATCCAAAATTGAATTATCTTCCCAAACTCCTGGGGTCGAGTGCATCTCTTAACCCATCTCCAAGTAAATTAAATGCTAATACCGTAAGCACAATCACGATTGCAGGAGGCCAAATTAACCACGGTTGTAATACTAAAATCGAAGCATTGGTAGCTAAAGATAGCATATTACCCCAAGAAGGGTCTGGCTGCTGAATTCCTAACCCAATCAAGCTTAATATTGCTTCTGCACCAATGAAGCTAGGTATCGCGAGGGTTGCGGAGATAACAATATATGTCGCAGTTTGAGGTAAAACGTGACGAATGATGATATACAAAGGTTTAGCACCCATTGCTCTTGCTGCTTGGACAAATTCTCTTTCTTTAATTGACAGCACTTGTCCACGAATTACCCGTGCTAAACCAGCCCATCGAATAAAGGAAGTAATCAAAACAATCAGTAAAAATCTTTGAGTACTGCTTAATCCCGCTGGTAAGACTGCACCTAATGTGACCAAAAGATAGATACTAGGGAAAGTCATCAGTACTTCCACCACCCGCATAATAATTGAATCAGTCCAGCCACTGAAGTAACCAGAAATTCCCCCGATTATCATACCTAACGGGAAAGAAATCGCAACACCTAAAATCCCGATAAATAAACTAATCCGACCACCATATAGCAAACGACTAAATTCATCTCGTGCTTGGTCGTCAGTACCTAAAAGATTGAATCTTGTATCGTTACTAGTGCCGAATAAATGTATATTTAATGGAATACCGGGAAATAAAGTTTCTTCCTCCCATCTTGGTGGAAGCGGTAAACGTACTTGAAACAGATTATATTCGGCACCTTGGACAAATAAACGTAGAGGTGAAGGTTGAGAGTAGTCTACAATAATTTCGCGTTTACCAGTCTCTAAATCCGTATCCCCTTGAGTAGTCGGATAAACGTGAGGTCCAATAAATTGTCCTTCTCTATTGTTTAAATATACGCGAGTCGGTGGCAATAAAGAACCATTTGGCTGCGAATAATATGGGTCATAAGGCGCTACAAAATCCGCGAAAATTACCATAACATAAAAGGTTATCAGTAAAATTGCCCCAAATCGCGCTAAAGGATTTTTCTTGAGTCTTTGCCACCAGTTCATAATTTATCCGAAGTTTATACGAGTTATTTGATTATGAATGTTAAAGCACACATTATGATTTATAAATTATAAAACCTCGGGATATTTAACAAATCTTAATTTTTAAGAACGGACAAGGATGTCCATCTCACAAGAAAATTAACTGTAAATAGTTTTTTTAATTAATAGGGAGCAAGATGTTCCCACTACTCTTATTTTTCTATATATTGTGACGCTTCCTTCTTCAACAAAGCAAACATTTTTAAATCGTGAAATTCACCCTTCCAAAAACCATATTCTCTTAAAACACCTTCTTTTACAAAACCCAATTTTTCTAAAAGTTTCATAGAAGCAGTATTTTCTAACATTACCGTTGCTGCAATTCGATTTAATTCCATCTTTTCAAAACCGAATTTTATCATAGCAGTTAACGCTTCGGTCATAATTCCCTTTTGCCAATAAGCTTGAGAAAGTTCGTATCCAATTTCTGCTTGAAAGCTTTTTTGTAGCCAATTGTAATAACCGCAAGTCCCGATAATAATATTGTTTTCTTTTTTAGCAATTCCCCAGCGAATCATTTGTTGACTGTGAAACTTTTCGTAAAAGCTAGCAATTATATTTTTTGCTTGTTCGATATTTGTAAATGCTTCTAAATCGTGATATTTCAAGACTTCT
>JBCBHT010000510.1:0-3212 GCA_038525335.1 Cyanobacteria bacterium J06621_15
GGTTGAAGAGTCTTCAACCCGAACTAATAGTACATTTAAACCGGGACGAGTTCCAGCGGATAATTCTGCTGATAAACTTTCAATTAAAGGGTTGATTTGCAGTAATTGCAGTGCTTCGAGCAGCTTTTCTTGATTCAAAGGTGTTTTGGTTGCTCTAGCTATACGACTGCGAATGTAATCAGATTTTAATCTTGTGTTACCACTAATTTGAATTTCTTCTAATTTACCCTCAACAATTTCGATTTGAACCACACCATCTTCAATGCTTTGTCCTACGGGAATGAAAGCTCCGGAGGTAACATATTTGTTGTCGATATAATATTGAACTACAGCCGATTTGGCTTGCTCTAACTGTGCAAAAGTAATCGGTTTATTAGTAAAATCTTTGAGTACTTCTGCTAATTCTTCCTGATTAAAAGCCGTATTGCCAATAAATTCAAATTTCTTAATAACAATGGTATCGGTAATATCAGGTAACGGTTGAGAAGGTATAGGATTTGGTGTAGAAGGTTCGAGTAATTCCGATGGTGGTGGTAATCTTTGTGGTGGTGAAGGTGTTGGTAGAGGTTGTGGTGTTGGTGGTTGAATATCTTGTGGTGATGGTAGAGGATTAGTCTGAGCAATCGATTGATTAATTGTCAGACAATTTAGAATTACGATTGAAATTAGATGAAAACATATTTTGGAATTGAACATCGAATAGGTAATTGGATAGGAGTTATAAATGTAGAGACGTAGCATTGCTACGTCTGTAAAGTTAGGAGTTAGGAATTATGAGTTAGGAGTTAGAAGTTATTAATTTCTCTCCCTCCCTCTCTCACTCTCTCACTCTCTCCCTCTCTTCCCATCCCTCCTACTTCCTACTTGCTTTTACTCATGCAAAATATTAGTTATAAATTGTTGTCGATTCTTAATAAAATCTTGAGATGGTTTTTTTACTTCATATAGAGCTTGTAATCCATCCGACCACAGATAGTCGTTGTTTTGGTTAATTGCATTATTAAGAAAGTATGCTGCTTTGATTTTTGCTGTTTCTTCGGAGGTATTTCCTGCTAGGGATTTTGATTTTTGTTCAAATCTTTGTAAATCTGCTTTGATTTGAGCGCGTTGATTTTCTGGCATAATTTGAAAAGTTTTCCAACCAGTAAAATTTTTGCTTCCTATCAATTTCCATTGATATTCTTTTCCTGGTTCTAAGGGTTGTCCTTGATAAAGTGCTTTTTGGTCTTTGAGATTAACATCTTGCTCCCATAGATTTTTATCACTGTTACGTTCGCGAACCATTAACCGAGCTTGCGGATATTTTGAGCTACCATACCATAGGAACATGGGTTTATCGTGCCAAACTTTTAATGTGTCGATTAATCCTGGAGAAACAGCAGTGATATTAGAACGAGCTCCTAATGACCTTTTGGGACGTTTAATCCAAATTGAATTTATCAAACGTCTGACAAAATTTTGTCTGGGTCTGCGAACTTGAGCTATAGCTGGATTTTCACTACTCATCCCCAGTGCTATCGCAATTGAAATAAGTCCTAAACCGAAACAGGATTTGAAGTATTGCAAATATTTAGACATGATTTCTCCTTGTTATAGGTACGATGTAACTCAAGAAAACAATTGAAGGTAAAAGCCAAGGTAGTAAAACTGCTGCGGATATATAAATCTGTAATGACGCTAAACCATAAAGCATTAATGCTCCCAGGGAACCAGCAAGAATTTTTAGTCTGATTTTGGGAGTAAAAGGCGACTGTTTTTGCAGAAAATAAACTGTAATTTTACTGAAAATAATCGCAGCTAAAATCATTAAAACATCAGGAACGGGAGTTAACAACCGGTTTTTTAATAAATGATGGGTCATGTAAGATAATGATTCTCCTCCGGTTAACCATTTTTGATTCAGTTCCCAATAGCTGGTAGCAAAGGGAATTCCTTCTCTATCAGGTAGACCGTGAGTTAGTCCCAATCGTTCGTCACTACCTACGGCAATTATGACTACCTGTTTAGATATCAGTGGGAATTGGTTATTTTTCTGATTTTCTATCAATTTCCATGCAGGAATTTTTGTGTAAACTTGTCTCGGAGGAAGGGAATAGTCGATTAATGGCTCAAATATAATATTCAGTGGTAATTCTAATAGTTCCGATAGACTACTCTTATTTTTATCCTGGTCTAAACTTCTCTTTTCAATGACATCAAGGGTTTGAGCGCGTAAATTGTCTGTCCGATTGGTATTAGGTTGGGGTAAATCGTCGATTTCATATTTTGCGGTTTGTATTAAGGAAAGTAAATAGGAAAACGGACAAGCATTACGACAGTCACGCTCGGGGTCGGGTAATTCCACAACGTAAGGATTTGCGTCAAGATAAGCTTGTAAAGTCCAATCCCATCGATTTATACCGGTTAATTCATTAGCTCCGATTTCCCGTTTGGAATTAACTTGTGCCCCTAAAACCAGCCAAATATTTTCATCTACAGCTCGACGTATCGCTAAACCTAAATCTTTATCTCCAGAAGCAACATTTGTTTGAGGTGAGTCGAATATAAAATCTATTCCGATAACGGAAGCATTCAAATTTCTCAACCTGTCAATTAATTTCGCGATGTAGCTACGGTTAAATGGAAGCAGTTCGGAATAAGGTATTTGGGAGCGGGAGATAGATTCTTTATCGATTTCTACTAACGCTACCGGTGGTGCTTCTTGGTTTGGTATTTGAGTAGTGACATCGCGGTAAACTGCTTGGTTGAGCATCCTGAAGTTGAGCAACGTATCTTGAACTGGAGGAAATATTCCTAAGAATAGAGTTGCTGCAATTACTATTCCTTCGATGCGATTTGGTAAACTTTGACGGAACTTGTCTTTCCAACGAACTGGTAAAATCCGGTATAGTTTTGCTCCCGGATGACAAAAAAGCGAAGGAACCAAATAAGCAGAAGGGTAAGTATGGCTCTTTTCCATGCGTAAAAATTGACGCGCTTCTACTATCGATTCGTAGATATCACACTGTTTTGCTAAACCCTGTAAAAATCTGACTAAAAATTCTTGAGCTACTTTATTATGAATGGGTTCGCGCATTACCACAACCTGCCCAAATCCCAATTCAATTAACGATTGAGCGATATTTAAACCGCTACAGGAATTAAAAATTGCTACATTCAATCCTTGTTTTTTCGCAACAGTTAATTGAGGAGCGATTTCATTAATAGAAATT
>JBCBHT010000511.1:0-3191 GCA_038525335.1 Cyanobacteria bacterium J06621_15
CTGCTCCCTCTGCTCCCTCTGCTCCCTCTGCTTCCCCTGCTCCCCCTGCTCCCTCTGCTCCCTCTGCTCCCCCTGCTCCCCCTGCTCCCCCTGCTCCCCCTGCTCCCTCAAAAAAATATTTGCGGAGCGCTATTGTAAACACTCCGCAAATAAAAGGTTTCGTTTGAAGAATTGAAATTAGAAAATTAGTCAGTTGCAGCAGCACCAGTATCTTCTGTTGCTGAATTATTCTGTTCTTCCTCTGGTTTGGACGACCCTTGTTGATATCTTCTTTGGTAACGTCCTGTATTAGTCCGTTTACGAAACTTACGGGCGTAAGCCTGGTTCCGTAGCGCCTTTTCTTTCTTCAGGTTACGGCGCTTAGCCATATTCACCTCATTAATAAACAACGTTTAACTTGCTGGCAGGCATTATATAGATAATTTTTAGTTATCTATTTTTTTGATGTTAATAACATTATAGCCATTACCAGCTATTAGCATATTTTAAACAGCAATATAGTCTATCCCATTTATTTTTGTAATGTCAATGGCTTGCAGCAAGTTTATTTTTTATTCAAAATTACATGTCTAATAAACAAGTTTTAATAATAACAGAATATCATCATGATACCACTGAATAATAAGTATTTAAATTAGTATTTAATCAGCTATTTTATCTTTTTATACTTATGAGTTTGGCGGCAATTACTAGTAATTTATCTCAGTTTCATGGATATATTATTTTTAATCATAATAGCAAAATAAGTATTATTCAGAATTTCAATAAACATAATGCATTTATAGTTAGACTGAGATATAGCATTCCTAAATCATTTGTGAGATTTTAGAAACTCGGTTTTTTTGGAAAAACCGGGTTTCTAAAATCTAGCTTTCTTCCGACTCATGTAGGATTGCTATATAACTATAAATTTATTTTTTTATTCAAACAAAATTAGGTGAGCTATTTCTTTATTTTTGGTTATTAAAATCATTTGTAACAGTCAGCTTATGATTGACAACTTGCAATCAAAGACTTAGGCAAATGGAAGTTTTAAATACAAGTAATTATTAATTAACGTCTCTACAAGTTAATATTTCAAAAAGTAAAGCCGATTACAAAATAATTATTTTTTCTGAATTACTCAGCTAGAAAGTATAGTTATACACAATATATATTAAGTCTTTGGATGGTAAAATTAATCTATTCTCGGATAATCATTTCACAGGATGATTATCGTTAGAATAAGGCTTGACGCGCAAGTATTTTTGTATCAAAGCTGCCTATCTGACGATAGTAGTAATTCTGAAATACAGTGGGTCTTCGTTACGTAAGTACAACACATAAAATTGAACATTGAACGTTGCTGCTTTATTTGGTGCAGCCGTACAGTCCACAGGGACTTTATGGCGCTACGTACAAACAATAATAGGTATTATCTTCCGTCATCCAGTGACGGGGACAAGTGTGATTCCGATATTACCCGATGGTCGGATTGTGCTGATTCGACGAAGAGACAACGGTCTCTGGGCTTTGCCTGGTGGAATGGTAGATTGGGGAGAAGATGTTCCTACAACAATTCGACGTGAATTAATGGAAGAAACCGGATTGGAGTTAGTAAAAATCCGGCGTTTAGTTGGAGTTTACTCAGCACCTGATAGAGACCCCAGAATACATTCAATTTGTGTTGTAGCGGAAGCGGAGGTCAAAGGGGAAATGGAAATTCAAGATACTTTAGAAGCAAGTGAAATTGAGGCTTTTCATCGTAGCTCGCTACCAGTAGAACCAATGTCTCACGACCATGCTCAACAGTTGCAAGACTATTTAAATGACTTGACAATATTGGCATAAAACTATGTACTAATATCTAGATTTTAGCTTTTTGGATTAGGCTTAAAATCTGATATTTGTGATGTAGCCGTACTTATTTATTCTAGTTATTTTAATTAAATATATAGAAGCATAAACAGTACGGTTATAGCCAACAATGTTAAATTAAACTGCTAAATAAAATTAATATGGATACAATGTTATTCCGTAACTCTCGGAGAAAACTTTCTCAAGGGTTATTATTCTGGCGCGAGGTCGGTAATGGTGTTCCGGTAGTTTTTTTGCATGGTGCTTGGTCTGATAGCAGTGAATGGGTATCGACAATGGAATTTATGTCGAGAGATTTTCATTGTTTTGCACCAGATTTATTAGGATTTGGGGAGTCAGAATATCCCGATATCCATCATGTAATTGATATACATGTTGATTGTTTGGTGGAGTTTTTACAAGCTTTAAAATTAGATAAAGTATATTTAGTCGGACATTCTTTAGGGGGATGGATTGCTGCAAGTTGTGCTTTAAAGTATCCCGAAAAGTTTCAGGGTTTAGTATTATTGTCTCCAGAAGGTGTAGAAACTGATGGATTTCAAAAACGCTGGCAAAAAATGCGAAGTTTAATCAAGGCTTCATCATTAAAATTTAAATTATTAAAAATATTTCGTCCCTTATTAAAATTGTTTGGTTGGAATATAGATATAGAAGAAGATTTGCAGCAGAGAAAGATATTGTTAGAGTATCCAACAGCAAGTCAATTATTATATCAGCGTCAGATTCCAGAAATTGAAGCAGAATTATTACAAGATAAATTGGATTTGATACAGGTTCCGGTTTTAATTTTGCAAGGTGCTAAAGATACACCAGATGCTTTAACCAGAAGCAAGATTTACGCTAGACTTACTCCTCAAGCTGAGTTGAAAATGATTGCTCACGGACAAGATAATTTACCTCAATTCTGTACTTCTGATGTAGCTAAGGAAATCAGAAATTTTATTAAAAAGGGTTAGGATTTAAAAGTTATTAGCTTTATTATTTGTGTATATATAAAAATTGTATGGAGACGTAGCAATGCTACGTCTCTACATTATTGTTTTTTGTATTCCCCATAAAATTAGATTTTTTTCTACAATTATTCGGGCTGTAATTTCCGGATATTGATATTTTAGATAATTAAATAATAGATTTCTGTCTCCCCCAGTAATGGCAATTTGACTTTCAGGAAATTCTTGCAACCAAGCTTCAATAAAATCTTTGATTCCTGCAATTAAAGTGTAGATAATTCCGCTTTGAATTGCTTCTGGAGTATTTATTGCATATCTTTTTGGAAGCTGCTGTGGTAATTCAACGTTTGATAATTGTCCGGTTTTATTAGTTAAAGTTGAAAA
>JBCBHT010000512.1:0-3149 GCA_038525335.1 Cyanobacteria bacterium J06621_15
CTTAAAAAGCATTTTAGAACTCACCCACAACCAAAATCAAGATATTAGTGAAGAGGACAGAGAATTAGTTATGGCATTATCACCAATTTACCTGCAACAGTTAGAAAATGCAAAGCAAGAAGGAGTCACCACAGAACGTCGTACAGTAATTGAAAATTTACTACAAGTTCGCTTCGGTTCCGATGATGAATTAAACACAATAATCGAACCAATTTCAAAACTAACACCTCGGGAATTTACTCATTTGTTACTACAGTTATCTCGTAAGGAATTATTAAATCGGTTCCATCAATAGTAAAATTTAGCAAAAAGACAATTTAATGCCAGTTTTACAAATAGATGAAACCAATATTTCCTATACAGTCCGTTACAGCAAACGCAGTAAACGTCAGCGAATTATAGTTAGTTCTAAAGGAGTGGAAGTTGTAGCACCAATTAATACTCCTGAAGAACTAATTACTAATTTTATCAACAGTAAAAAATGCTGGTTATTCAAAACTGTAACGGAGACAATTCTCAAATATCCGCAAAAGCTACCCCAAAAATATATTAATGGTGAAAAAATAATGTATCGGGGTAGTTATTTTCTATTAAAGATAGATTCAAACAATGTTAAAAAAGTGATTGTAAATTATGAAAATTGCTTTAATATCCAAGTACCGCGAAATTTAAACGAAGATGAAAAAGAAGCAGCAGTCAAACAAGAATTAATTAACTGGAAGCGGAAACAAGTTTATATTGAAATTCTAAAATTTGTTCAAATTTACGCTGAAAAACTCAACGTTCAACCTAAATCTATTAAATTATCCCAACAAAAACGAGCTTGGGGGACTTGTTCTTCAAAAGGAAGTATTCGGATAAATTGGCGTTTAGCGGATGCACCTTTATCGGTATTAGAATATGTTGTAGCTCACGAACTTACTCATCTATTACATCACAATCATAGTAAATATTTTTGGCAAGCTTTAGGTAAAATTATGTCAGATTATCAACAGCGTAAAGCTGATTTAAAAGCTTGGGAAGTAGAATTATCTCCTCTAGAATAATTTGAATAAGGAATAATAAATTCCTTACTACAAACTAAAACAGGACTTACGCACTCGCTATGATTTTCCAACGTTTGGGATTGCTTCCTTACGTCGCAATGACTATAGTTACGTTACCCGTGCGTAATTCCTACAAAAAATGCTTATTCTTCAAAAATCTAATATCCAACAATTAACAGCTTTACTTAATAAGCAGCAAATAAATGAATTTATAATTCCTCAAAACGAAGAAATTGCTCCTAGCTTTTTACTAGAATTCGTAATTGATAAATTAACTAAAGAACCAGATAATTATTTTTGGTGGACTCCTCGCTTAATTGTCGTAGATAAGCTGATAGTAGGGATGTGTGGATTTAAGAACATTCCCAAAGATGATTCTGTGGAAATTGGTTATGGAGTTATTCCTTCACAACAAAGAAAGGGATTTGCGACTCGTGCTGTTGAAGTTTTGTTAAAAGAAGCATTTTCGCAAATTGAAATTAAATCGGTAATTGCTGAAACTGCTTTCTCAAATTATCCATCTCAAAAAGTATTACAAAAAAATGAATTTGTTCAACAAGGTAGTAAAATTGATTTAGATGATGGCGAACTTATAATCTGGCAAAAATACAAAGGTTCGTAGTAAGGAATCTATTCCTTTTTTCTCGCAATACTAGTGCAAATGCAAATAAATAAGATAGGGAATATAAAGAGATGGAATCATCATTATTTTGGAAACTTGCTAAATTAGGAATTCAGCAAGTTGATTCCGATACATTGGACGAATTAGGCAACCGCGAATCTTATAAAGAACTTTTAACATCAGCGAAGACAGCAGTTAATAATGAAACTATTACAGATTCTGATTTAGTTCGTGATATCAGTAATATTAACTTCCGCGCTTCAAGACATGCAATATTAAAGCTGATTAAACGTTGGTTTGAAGATGAAAAATCTAAATTGTCTGAAAAATCAAAGATGATTTGTTTATCTAGTGTTCGTGAAATGGGAATAACACAGAAGCTACAATCTGACTTTGGAATTACACCAGCTAAATACGTTCGCAATCCCCACTATAGAAGTTCAAGTCAAATGCATTTATATAATAAGTTTGATTTAGAATTTATCATATTTACTAATCCGGAATTGAGTCAGCGGATTGATTCGATTTTGGAACGTCGTCAGAAACGGGAAGCTAGTAATGCTGTAAAAATAGCAGCGAAACAAGAGTATTTAGAAGCTCAAACGCAAGAAAAACAAGAGATACAGAATCAAATTAATCGTAACGAACAAGATATTTTTCACACTATTCACAATACTGATTTTGGTATAGCTGAGTTAACATCTCCAGAAGTAATTGAATCGACATACACAATGTTAGAAAATCCCCAGGATTTGATTGCAAGTTGGAAGGAGATTGTTAATTTTATTCGTGAAGATGTGTCTATTTATAATGATACTCTCGATGATTTAAAACAAAAATATCCAGATGAAGACTACGATTATTTAATCAATTCTATTTTAGAAAAACAATATAAATTAGAGTTTCAACAACTTCATCAGAATTTAGCAGAATTATTTGCACAAAGAATGGGAATAAATCAGTATGTTGTAAGAATTAATCACAATTGTCAAAACCCTCTATTTGGATATTTATTAGCCGAAAATAATAATAAGTATGTTTTTCTAACCAGCGGTGGTTCTATCAGTAAAGTTCGCAAGGGTAAGAAAAGTAAACTTATGAATATTCATGAGTACGAACATTCAACTACTGTTGCTTAAATAGTTCCGAAATCCGAAAATCTCCAACAATTTCATCCAACTTCTGTGCAATACTTAATAATTCCATTTCCTTCCATCTTTTACCAACAATTTGCATCCCAATCGGTAATCCATCTTGATTAAAACCAATAGGAATTACCACAACCGGGTGTCCTGTTAAATTAAAAGGAACTAAATAAGCACCATTAGCCATTTGATACGGTACTTTTCTTCCATCAATCTCAATTGCTGCTCCTTTAGCTCGATGGGTAAATGCTGCTGTCATCGCAACCGGACACAACCAGACATCCCATTGTTCTAACTCTTTATCCATTTGAGCAATCAGATTATCTCTTTCTGTCA
>JBCBHT010000513.1:0-3122 GCA_038525335.1 Cyanobacteria bacterium J06621_15
GGGGTTTTCAACCCTCGGCGGACTTGTGTGTACACCGTAGACCCGGAGGCTGGGAACGAGTCAAAACAGGGATTCCCAATCCCCCATGCCCAATCCCCAATGCCCTATTCCCTATATTTTAAAACTTATAATTCATCCCTACTTGTACAATTCTACCTGCATCGGGGAAGCCGGAAAATAATTGAAATCTCTGGTCAAAAATGTTTTCCACACTACCATTAAGCGCTAAGTTTTCACTAACAGGTACTCGCAATTTGAAATCAAAAGTTGTGTAGCCGGGTAAGGATTCTGTATTCGTATTATTAGTAGGATAACTACCTAAAGAATGCATCAAAATTCCTGCATACCAACCTTGAGGATTTTCATAATTAAGTCCTAAGTTAATACTATCAGCACCGGCAAATCTCAATTCTTGGTCAACTTCTGCCGGATTAGAACTTTCAATAATTTTGGGGTCATTTAGAGTATAGTTACCAGAAAAATAGAAATTTTTAGCTAACTGTAAATTTAAGGCAAGTTCTATCCCATTTGTCCGAACTTTACCGATATTTTCATATGTTAAATTTACAGAATCATAGGCAATATTATCGGTGATGGTGTTATTGAAAAACGTAAAACGTAGTAAACCAATATCCCCTAATTGCTGGTCGATACCTACGTCAAAACTATTACCTCTTTCTGGTTTTAAATCTGGATTACCTTGAGCAAAGGGTGAATTACTAAATAAGTTAAATAGGGTAGGAACTCGGAAATTACGGATATAGTTAGCTCTAAGTGTAGTCTTTTCTGCTATATTCCAACGCGCTCCTACTGCTGGTGAAGTCACCGAACCATTTATCAAACTATTGAAGTCCTGACGCAATCCTAAGTTTAATCGCACGTCTGGAGTCACATCGACCAGATATTTAGCAAATACTGCTCCCTGTCCGACGCTATCGTCGTAATTCTCGGTTTCTGTGCCATCAGCGAGATTACGAGTTATATTTTCAGCGCTGACATTACGATAGTCAAAACCATAGGTAATGTTTTGATTTTCAGCAATTTGCCAATTATGCTGTACCTGAAAACCTAAAGATTTTTGATTGTTATCAAATTGTTGCTGATTACTGATGTCTGTGCGATTGTCGAAGCGAGTATTGAGAAAATCTAAATAGACTCTAGCTGTTAATAAGGAATCATCAGCTTTTCCTAATTTTGCATTCCAGGTCAAATCTGTGAGAACTTGGTCGGTGTACTTACGATTGTTATCGGTAAGGGAGTTAAAAGCAGCTTGAGGAGTTGCGACACCACCGGGAACTCCTTGGTCTTTTGCAAGATACATGGTGTTGAAACTCAAACTTTGACGCTCATCTAACTCTGCATTGACCTGCAAATTGAGATTATTGTAGAGTACATCGGCATTTTCTCTAGTTCCATCAAAGCCAGCTTCAGGAATGGAATAATCAAAGTTATTGTTAGCACGAGTGCGGTTGTACCCTATTAACCAAGAGATATTACCCTGTTTACCGCTATTTTGAATGCTTTGCTCGTTCAAATCGTAGCTCCCAAATCTTAACTGAGCTTTGGTGGTAATATCTTCTGTCGGACGACTGGTAATAATATTGATTGTCCCTCCAATCGCATCGGAACCGTAGAGGGTAGAACCTCCACCGGGAAGAACTTCAACCCTCTCGACAATATCGGTAGTAATTTCTGCAAGGTCAAAACCACCACTACCAAGGTTGTTAATTGGTCTTCCGTTGAGTAATATCAATACTTGTCCGGTATTAGAACCGCGAATAAACTGACCGCTCAAACCACCAATTTCTGTTCCTACTGTACCGTCGGGTAAAATACCGGGGACAAATCTCAACGCTTCTTTAACAGTACGCGCTCCCTGGGCTTCGATTTCTTCGCGGTTAATCACGTATACTGGACGAGTCGCATCCCGTACCTTTCCTTCCCGACGGAATGGTGTAAATACTGGTTGGTCTAATATTTCTCCTATTACCGTAAGCTCAATATCTGCTTCTTCCTCTTCCTCTTTTTCTGCTTCTGGTGAAGGGGTATTTTGAGCAAGATTTTTCGTATTATTATTTGTAGTTGAAGTATTCTCAGATGGTAATTTTGGAACTATCTCTAAATCCTTTGCAGTGCCTTGATGCTGAGAAAAATCTGATACTTGTAGGATATCTTGCGCTATAGCACTATCATTCCCAGACAATATCCCCAATACCGTCAAAATTAATACGGTAAACTGAATTCCCCACGGAGAATTAACAATAATATTTTTCATCTGTACCTCGCAGATTATTGTATTTTTTGTAGTATTGCCGGGTATTCTGACTTAAAGACAAGTTTTGCCTTATTACAGCTGCGGGACAGCGCTGGACTTACACCAGACTTTCCCCCTTACGTCTAATAG
This sequence comes from Cyanobacteria bacterium J06621_15, assembly GCA_038525335.1. Taxonomy (GTDB): domain Bacteria; phylum Cyanobacteriota; class Cyanobacteriia; order Cyanobacteriales; family Nostocaceae; genus Rivularia. Next base: position 2,405 of record JBCBHT010000513.1, read on the forward strand.
CTGACTCCCATCAGAAGCAATTAATTAATTCAAGATTGGAAATACATTAGCACCGTAGCCTAGGCTTAATCAAAGAGAATAGATACTTTTCTCAAATTAAATATTTACTATTTATACATCATTTTTATGATATAAATAAATTTTCATTATGTAAACTATTACTAGTTTATTTTGTAAGCTGACTAATTTAGAAAAACTTACTCTATATGGTAATTCTATGAAAAAGCACCTGATTGTATATCTTAGATATCGATTTAGATAAATTGCTTTTAATCAATAATGACAATGTTAATGTTAATGTTAGTGTTATTGTTAATGTCAATGTTAAGGTTTTAAATAATATTCTGTATTAATTAAGTTAACAAAATTTTCCTTGAAAATTTATTGTTTTTTGTTTGCATAATAATTTAAAATTTTGGGTTGCACTCTGTTTAACCCAACCTACGAATTAATATTCCACTTGAAAAAAATCGGCGAAGACACAAAGTACGCAGAGAAAGAGATTAAAGAGGATTAATCTGTTTGACACTCTTCTTCAAGGTTTGTAGTTGCTACATTTTCACCTTCTTATGCCACATATTTGGCGCTAAAGCGCAACTACAAACCCATCATATTTAATGTGGTCAAGTACTAGTACTCTGCCACATTAATTTTGCGGGGTTTTGAAGTCTTTTTGTAGGTTGGGTTAAGCGAAGCGCAACCCAACTAGGATGTTGGG
>JBCBHT010000514.1:0-3074 GCA_038525335.1 Cyanobacteria bacterium J06621_15
GAGTATTCAGCATAAGTTTAATGGCGATCGCCTGCGGAGCAGCTAACACCATTGGCTGAAATACTGATTAAAACCTGCTTTCCCAATGCGAGAGTGTTTTGCTGAAATATTTATGTGGCAAGACTTCTAAAAAACTTTGTGATCTACTGATACTATATTATCGGTTTTCTGATAGCGGGAAGGGAGTAAATTACTCTAAACAAACCATGTAGTTCTTTTGTTCGCATTGAAAGGGCTGGGGTTAGGAGTTATGAACTGGTAACTGGTAATTGATAATTGTTAACTGTTAACTGATAATTGTTAACTGATAACTGATAACTGTTCACTGATAACTGAATGGATACTTTAACTGCTCTACAGGAATTGATTGATGTTGTCAAGAAATTGCGTTCTCCTGATGGTGGTTGTCCTTGGGATTTAGAACAAACACCGGAAACTTTGACTCCTTATGTGATTGAGGAAGCTTATGAGGTCGTTGATGCGATTAAAAACGGCGATAAAAATCATGTTTCTGAGGAGCTAGGAGATTTACTTTTACAGGTTGTAATGCAAGCGCAAATCTTTGGTGAATCTGGAGATTTTACGCTCAAGGAAGTTGCACAAGGTATTACTCAAAAGTTGATTCGTCGTCATCCTCATGTATTTGGTGATGTTTCGGTGCAGAATGTTGATGAAGTCAACCAAAATTGGGACAAAATTAAGGCTGATGAAAAAGGAGAATCTTCGGCTGACAGTGAAAAAATTACCAATAAATTTAGCGGTTATAATCGCAAATTACCGCCGCTAATGGCAACAATGAAAATTTCTCAAAAGGCTGCTGATATTGGTTTTGAATGGGACAATATCGATGGAGTTTGGGAAAAATATGATGAAGAATTAGGAGAGTTTAAACATGCTTTAGCTGAGGAAACACCGGAAAGACAGCAAGAAGAATTAGGAGATTTACTATTTACTATTCTTCAGTTAGCAAGATGGAATAATTTAGATCCAAGCGAAGCTTTACAAGGAACAAACAAACGATTTATTCAACGATTTAAAATAATGGAAACCTTTGCCGAGCTTCCGCTTTCGGAATACAGCTTGGTAGAATTAGAAGCACTTTGGCAAAAATCTAAGAAAGAATTAAAAGGTAATGAGTAATAAGTAATGAGTTAGATACCCAACCTACAAAATTTATTAATCAACTACCAACTACCAATTACCAAATACCAAATTCAAGGTGATTTATAACTTGCAACCCGTAAAATCAATTCTCCTCCTTCAGGATTCTGGCTAAATATAAATGCTCCAGTTTCTTTCTCACTTCTAGATAAAAATTCTATTTGCTGCTCTCCTGTTTCTTCTACTTTTCCGTTAATACGTAATTCTGCTATTACTTGTACAGAAGCTGCTGTTTCTTCCCCTTTATTAATTACCTCGAAATGTACATAATATTGTCCGTTTAATTTTCGCAAAGGTTTATTACTTTTAATTTCAAGAACGGGTGGTTTTTGCGCTGGTTGATTTATCCAAGTAAAGCTTACTAATCCCACAACCGCTATTAGTATTGATGAAGCGACGCTAAATGTTACCCATTCAGCAGTTGTGCGTTTTTGTTGTTGTTTATCTTCTGATGGTTGATTCATATTGCTAATCTTCCAGCAGCACCACCAATGGTTGTCGGTAATCCTAGTATGATGCTGTGTTCTAACCAAATTGTCCAAGGGTCATTCCAAGTCAATTTTTGAAAAAACCATAACATTAAAGATGCTGCTACCAAAGATACTAAATAACAAATCATGGTTTCACTAAACGGTTTCTGAAATATACCTTTATGTTGTTTGCGTTGTTCTTGGGCTGAAAAACCTGCTTGAAATACTATTGCATAAGATATTAATAAAGAAGTTGTAATAATTGCTAACAACCAAGGTTGAGAAACTGCTGCTGCTAGGGTTGCTATTTCATCTGTAGGAGCAATGTTAAAACCGATAACAATTGCACCAATTAAAGTAGCGCTCAAATCGGTAAAAGTAGCGTTTATACCAACTGATTGATTTTTTTCAATTCTACTATCAGGTGGATTGTTACCATTTTCACCTAATAATTGATTCGCTAGTGCAACCCCCAAACTAAAAGGTACGCTTTCATAAATAATTTTACCCAATGCTTCTTTTAAAGAAACTCCGGGAGATAATTCTCTTAAGAGCAATAGCACAAAAGCAGAGCAAATTAGACCGATTCCCATTGCTTCTACGGTTTCTGTGATTGCTTGATAGCGACGATTGAAACGTCTGGGTTTACGAAAGCCTTCGGTACGCATGAGCAGATAAACAACAATAAATGTTAGTATCAGCGCTACTAACATCATCTCTGGTGTTGCAGATGAACCTATCCACCATACCTCCATCGTATAGAGCAAAGGAATACCGAATAAAAAACCCCCACATCCACCTCTAACGATGTCGTTAAGTTCACTTCTCCAAGGATTTTTCTGGTATTTTCCTTTAGTTTTAAATTTAGTTTTAGCTTTAGATTTATCTTTAAATCTATCGCGGATTCTTTTGTGCGAATTAAATTTCATTTACCTTCCCGAGTCTCCATGAAATTATCGCTTGATAGTATTTTGACAAACTAAGTCAAACTCTTTTTGTTGTAAGTTTATAGTTTAAGGAAAGTTTATTAAGCGATTATCCTTATATTATCATTAATCCTGAGCTACTCTTGTTACCTTGAAATTTTACTTAATTCAACCTAATTCAATTAGAGGAGAGAAGATAAGGAGTAGAGAACGGAAGTAAAAATAATTGAAACTAGATTTACAAATATGACTAGTTTAAGTATAAAAGCAGTAAGTCAATAATTAGTTTTTTAGATATTTTATGTAGATTTTGTAATATCGAAAGTAGATTTATTGCTTAGTCATAGTTAATATATATGTGAATTAATTTGTTGCTTTTAATTATTATCTATTATTTTATAAATACAAATTATTCTGAATTACAAAGTTGTCTTTTGAAAAGTATTAAGTAGCGAAAACACTAATATCACATGCTGTAATTAACAATTCACATGTGGTAGATAAATCACTACGCAAC
>JBCBHT010000515.1:0-3035 GCA_038525335.1 Cyanobacteria bacterium J06621_15
TCCAGCTTTGATATTTACGACAATGTTAGCGATTCTTCGGTAACAATTACCGGAGCATCGCTAACATTGTCGTAAATATCAAAGCTGGATTGATTAGCTTCCGAATCCAAACTAATTTGATAACCTGCATTTTCTCCCGGTTCAACTAAAGTAAAGACAGCGGTTTCTAAACCTTCCATCGTATCATCATTACTTACCGTCAGATTAACTGTAGCAGTTTCTTCGGTAACTAAAATATTAACGGTACCGTCATCAATACTGGCAACACTACCACCAGTTACTTCTAATTGTGAAACATTGAAATCATCGAGATTTTCCGAATTAATTGCAACGGTAATTCCATCTTGCGGTGGTGGAGCGCTAAGGTTTAAGGTTAATACTGCGGTAGTTTCCGATTCTTCGATTAAAATTTGGGGTTCGGTGGTTAAACTAACTTGAATTTGAGCGTCAGCATCATCTGCAATCGTAAAGTTAACTGTTGCTGCATCGCTATCAATGTTGTAACCGGGTTGCTGTTGTAAAGTAAAAGTAAAATCTTCAATTCCTTCACTAATTGCTTCCCCAGTTTCATCATCTAGATTATCATCTCTGGGAATCAAAGTAATACTAGCTTCCGACTCGGTAATTTTGAAATAGAAACCGCTACTATCACCATTCGTAACCGGGAAAACTCCACCTTCAATTTCAGCGTTTAATAAATCAAATTCACCCAAACCAAATCTGACATCGCTATCAACTAAAACTACTACACCTTCGGGGGGAATTTCTCCATCGACGTTAAAATTAATGGTAGTTTCAGTTTCTCCTTCAATCAAAGAATTTTCACCGATACTCATTCCTACCGTCGGTGTTGTTCCCGTAGTCGGAACTTGGTCGAGAGTATTGTAAATTGTGACGGTAGAACTAGATGAAGTATCGCTAACCGTATAACCTTCACTCGGTTCTACAAATAAACTAAAATTTTCTACATCTTCGCTTTCCAAACCAACATTAGAAAAGTTAACGATAGTATTGGGATTTAATAATCTTACCTGAAAACCCGTAGCGACTCCCGCATCATTATAAATTGCTTTGACAAATTCTCCACCAAAAACAAAAGGTGCAAAAGCAGGTTCGTCTACTAATTCAGTAATATCGGCTAAATCGCTATTAATATTAACAATTAAACCATCTTCCGGTACCGGAACAGTCGAATTTATTGTCACGCTTAAAATTGGAACTCCTGCGGTAGAATTTACCAAATTAGGAGTAATTAAATTATCATCACCGTCAAATGTTCCCCCTAAGGTATCTATAGAAATAACTGGTAATTCATCTACGACTGGTAATGGAGTATTTGAATCTATTAAATCAGTAATGTTGATAGTAATTGCATTGTTTTGGGAATCTACTTGATAACCTTCCCTATCAATTACTTCAAAAGTAAAAGATTCCGCTGCTTCATCCTCATTTGCACCCTCGTCAAATACTGGTAGAGTAATCGTAGCCGTTGGTTCGGTAACTGTGACAAAAAAACCACTATCACCTTCAGCAGGAGTGGGAATTCCGCTGATTCCTGTTGACTCAATATTGAAAACATCAAATTCAGTTAATGACCTGCGTTGATTTTCGACGCTATTAGTATCATTAATTAAAACAGAAATCCCTTCTGCTGGAATATCTCCATCAACATTAAGAGTTAAAGTAATCGAATCTCCCTCAACCACATCAGTTTTATCCACCGTTAAACCAACAACTGCATTTGTAGGTTCGGGATTTGGTTCCGGTAGTGGTGGTTCGGGATTTGGTTCTGGATTTGGTTCCGGTTCCGTGGATGCGCTCGAAACATCAAAAGCTAAGGTATAATCGCTAATTGTTCCTAGCTGCTGTAAAGCAAAAGTATAATCACCGCTTGGTAAAGCACCTTCAAAACCAATCGCATTCAAACCATTACCAATTTCATCTAAAATATCAGTACCAATTTGTCTGGGATTTCCAAATAAGGTATAACCCAAAATATTTTCTCGAATCGCAGAATTATCAAGGGGTTCGGTAAAAGTATTTCCCTCTTGTACCCCAATAAATGCCACATTACTAGAATCATAAGATTCCAACACCAGGGAATTTAACTGAAAACCTTGGGGAATAGTCACCGTAACATATTCCTGGTCGCTATCTCCCGTAGTCGCTGTAACTCGATTAGCTCCTTCCGACAAAGAAAGCTGTAACGGATTTTCTGGGTTATTAGAAATATCCCCATTTACAGCTTCGTTATAGTTAGTCATAATTTAGGTTATAATTTTTCAAGACAATAATTTAGTGCAATCGCCAAATACAAACAGCGAATATTAAACTAATCTCAAAGTATAAATTTTATCTCCATCAAAACTTTGAGTAGAATTGGATTTTTAATTTCTAAAATTCTCTTAATGCTTATATTGACGTTTTCGGAATTAGATTATTGCGAATAAATTTCAGCGTGTTGTTTACGTAAATTCTACTATAAATTTTTGTCGGTGGAAGTAGTAGTTTTATGAAGTTTTGATTAAGTAGTAGCTGTCGTGCAAAATTTGCATTCAGTGTTTAACCCATCTAATTACCAACAAGACACAAATGTAGAGACGTAGCAGTGCAACGTCTCCCAGGATTTCGCGATTTATATCAATAATTTGGTAATTGGTAATTGATAATTAATTGTAGGGTGCTGTGAAGACCTCGACAAATTACAATTTTTACGAATGATTTGATAATGTCTTCACGCACCTTGTTTTGATAGATAACGGGTAATTGGTAATTGGTAATTGGTAATTGAAGTCAATGGTGCGTGACGCTAACAAGAAAATTATAACTTCGTATCTACATCTGGAGAAGCGTCACAGCACCCTACAAACTACTACACCAGTTATTTAAACAAACACAAAATTATCCACACTCAAAGTATCAACACCAACACCCTGCAATATTGCTAATTCAGAATTATTTGCAGCAATCAAGGTATTATCATCCCGTTGAGAAATACTCAAATCATCAAAACCAATTCCCAAACCAGCGATACC
>JBCBHT010000516.1:0-3024 GCA_038525335.1 Cyanobacteria bacterium J06621_15
GGGCTTTAATCTGTCTACCTCGTTCTAATCTTTCTCGAATTTGATTTGATGGCAATTTTTCAGCAGTCATTATTTTAGGAATTGAAGAAGCTTTTGCTAATTTTTTTCTATTTTAGCTGTGACATTCTATTTATTGTCAAACAGTTTCGAGATGATTTTTCCAAGTAATAACTACCAAAAATCATGACTACAGTAGCTAAAGTTCCAGAAGCCGAATTTGAGACACTTTTAAAATCAGAAAATTTTCTAGTGGTTGATTTTACTGCTACTTGGTGCGGTCCTTGTCGTGTAGTTGCACCTTTGATGGAACAGCTTTCCGAAGAGTTCGCAGAAAATATCAAGGTAATCAAAATTGACGTAGATAAAGATAAACCATTAGCGAAAAAATACGAAGTAAAAACTATTCCTGCTGTGCTTTACTTTAAAAATGGTGAGTTAGTTGAAACTATTAAAGGTGTCTCACCATACGAAGAATTTGCTAATGCAGTAAAAGTACATATTTGATATTTTATAAGTTTCAGTCAAAGCAGGTTTTTTGTAGGATTGTGAGTTAATAAATTTAATATTTAAATAACTTACAATTCTTTTATTAATTAGAATGTTTTATAAAAAAAAATGTAGGACTTACGCAAAAGCAACGTAACTGCGTCATTACGAGCGACAGCGAAGCTGTGAATCATCGCAAAAATGCTGCGTTAGCGAAGCGTGTCCGATAGGACATATGCTTCCCTACACGTAGTGACCGTCGCAATGACAAATCTCCGTTGCGTAAGTCCTGAAATGATTAAAAGCTATTTCTAATGGAAACAAAATAAATGAAATCTATAAATTTATTTTTGCAGAATCGGGATGCTCCCGAATCATTAACTAACAACTAATAACTATCCACTAGCAACTAACAACTAACGAGGAATATTTATTATGATGCAAGCTAAAGATATTATGACTAAAGATGTCGTAACTGTGAGCGGTTCGGCGACTGTTGCGGAAGCTGTTCAATTAATGAAAGAAAAGGGCTTGCGGGCTTTGATTGTTGAACGTCGTCATGATAATGACCCTTATGGAATGATAACGGAAACAGATATTATTTATAAAGTAGCGGCTTACGGTAAAGACCCTAAAGAAATGAGGGTTTACGAGATAATGACTAAGCCATGTATTGTTGTTAGTCCCGAACTAGGAGTAGAGTATGTAGCACGATTATTTGCTAATACTCGCATCAGAAGAGCGCCAGTAATTGAAGGTCAATTATTGGGTGTCGTTTCTATTAGCGATATTCTAAATAAAAGCGACTTTGTGGAAAAGCCAACAAGAATTTATATAGAAGATGAAATCGAAGCAGCAAGAGCAGATGCGCGAGCTATTTGCGAACGAGAAGGAGCTACATCGAAAAAATGTGCTGCTGCTTGGGATGTTGTAGAAGAATTACAGGCTTTAGCTGCTCATAAAAGGTCTGCTAAAGTTTAGATATTTTGAAATATTCTAGTTTTAACTATATAAGCCCAGCTTCAAATATATCTCTCTCGCCAAGGCTCTGCCTGATTATATAAGAGGCAGAGCCTCTTGAGAAAGCATTCCAAGGTAGAACCTTGGAACGAGATAATAGCGTAACCTCAAATATTATCAACATAGACAGAAAAATTTGTTTCGTCTCACAATTTTAAATAGTTGAAACTCCAACTTGATGGTATGATTTGCTCTGCACACTTAAACTAAGTAACTGTAGAGACACATCGCTCGTGCAATTAGCACGCTAGAGTCGATAAAAATCTATGCCTACTACAACCTGGACTCGTCATCACATTCTTTCCCTGGCTGATTTCACCGCTACTGAATACAACGCAGTGTTGCAGACTGCTGCTAGTTTTCAGGAAGTTTTAACTCGAAGGATGAAAAAAGTGCCTACCTTACAGGGACAGGTGGTGGCTAATTTGTTTTTTGAACCATCTACTCGAACTCGCAGTAGTTTTGAACTCGCTGCTAAACGTTTGAGTGCAGATACGTTGAACTTCTCCGCAGCAAGTTCTTCGATGACCAAAGGAGAGACAATCTTAGATACAGCCAAAACTTATTTAGCGATGGGTACCGATATCATGGTGGTACGTCATCGAGAAGCAGGAGTACCGAACGCTATTGCAGCAGAAATGGAGCGTTTGGGTGTAAAAGTTAGCGTTCTCAATGCTGGTGACGGACAGCACGAACATCCTTCTCAAGGGTTATTAGATTTGTTTACTATTTGCAGTCTGCTTGACCAAGAGAAACCAAGATTAGAACTTTTGCAAGGAAAAAAAATAGCCATTGTCGGAGATATTTTGCATTCTCGGGTTGCGAGGTCGAATATTTGGAGTCTTACCGCTGCTCTTGATGCAGAACTACATTTAGCAGCACCACCAACGCTTTTACCGAAATTATTTGCAGATTATGGCAAAGATAGACCGAGTAAATTATTTGTACATTGGGAATTAGAACCAGCTTTGAAAAATGCCGATTTTGTCATGACTTTAAGATTGCAAAAAGAACGGATGACAGCGCATTTATTACCTTCTTTGCGGGAATATCATCAGTTGTTTGGAATTACAAAAGACAAGTTAAAAGACTGTAACGATAACGTGAAAGTATTGCATCCGGGACCGGTAAATAGGGGTGTTGAAATTAGTTCAGATTTGATGGATGACCCAGAATTTAGTTTAATCCAAAATCAGGTGACAAGCGGGGTTGCTGTGAGGATGGCTTTACTTTATTTGATTGGTAGTGGGAAGAGTTAATAAGTTAGGAGTTAAGAGTTAAGAGTTAGGAGTTAGTAGGTTAGGTTATTCATAAAAAAGAATTTAATTCACAACAAAAAATTGATAAATCCGACGTAAGCTAACATAATTCAAATAAATAATCAGGGATAATATTTAAAATTTAAAAATATTTAACTCGTAGGGTGCTGTGACGGTCACGATAACTTATCATACAGTGCGAAAAAATTTGAAATTACCGTCACGCATCAATTGATTAATAATGATGGGTAACGCTAAT
>JBCBHT010000517.1:0-2983 GCA_038525335.1 Cyanobacteria bacterium J06621_15
ATTTGGTATTTCACTTTATTTACTCATTACTCACTCCGAGGTTTTCTTGAAAATAAAGCTGATAAAGCTTACAACTCGGTTTTGATAAATTCCCATCCAATTTAATCAATCCCATGCTTTCTAGTTTATAGGCGATTATTGCATCTATTTCTACACTGCTATCGCTGTTTACTATTTTATTTAATGCTGCTGATAATTCTGGTTGTTGTCGAATGGTTAATAAATGACTCCGGAGATGGTTGCTGTAAATCCCCGTTTGTGTAACTGCTTTTTCTAATATCTCTGATAACGTCAATTCTTCCTGACACAAATAATATAGCGCTAGGTTTATTAAATAAGGATGTCCTCCTACCATTTCTATTAACTGTTGCGTTAACGTCATATTTTCCCAATTTAAACCGTATCGTGTTGCTAAATCCTCTACCTGTTTCAAAGTAAAGTAAGGAAGTGCGATCGCCAATCCGATGTTGAAGGGAGATTGATTTATATGGAGTGGGACGTAGCTTTCGGTAGTATGAGCGACTATTAAACGTAATTTTTGCCAAGTTTCGAGTTGTTGAGCGATTTCATACCAAAATCGTAACATCGGTAAAAAGTCGCGAGCAATTTCTGGATATTCAAAAATTTGATTGACTTCATTTAAAGCTAAAACGACTGGTGAATCAATTTGAGAAAGTAAATAAGTTTCAAAATAAATTTTACAGCTAACTTTACTTCCCATATCCTCATCCCAATAATCATCAAGTTTGGGAGTTAAATGTAGTTGTCGGGTCACATTAGCACAAAACCAGCGAAGAAATTTATTAAGAGAACTGAAAATAATATTATCTGCTTCCTGAAAGTCGATATAAACGGTTTTGTAGTGAAAATTTTGGGTATGAGCAATAATTCGATGCATTAATGAGCTTTTACCCATTTTTTTCGGTGCTTTAATTCTAATTACACATCCCGGTTTGTGAATTTCTTCTATAACCTGTTCTTCAACTGGAGGACGTTTGATATATAAGGGTGAATTTAAAGGAACCGGACCGTTAGGAAATTTTATATAGGTTGAATAAGTTGAATTTGCTTGTGATGGTAATTGCGAAGTTATTTCTGTAATAATATGATTTTCTAAATTGTCTTTTGCTATGGTTTGCTCAAATAATGACGAAGAAGCGATATTATCATCTATATTTGTCGCTGATAGCTGATAATCTTTGAATACTATTTGCAAATTTTTCTTACTTACTTTTTCTCCTAAGATTTCAGAAAGATTATGCCATAATTTGGAACCGACTTCTTTAAAGTAGTTGCTATTGTAGCCGGAACCTTGAGCCATTTCCATATATCCTTTCCCTTCCCAAGACTGAGTGAATATAAGTCTTTCTATGGGAGATAGTTGTCGAGATAGCACCTGTAACTCAACAATTTTTAATGCTTCATCGGCATTCATGTTTAAACTCGAAATATATAAATAAAAGTATCTTCGTCTGCTTATTTTAAATCTTTTTAACTATTTTTATCCGGAAGATAATATTTTTTTTACAGAATCCTTAAATATCTAGTTATACGTTTAATCTGCTCTTATCAAAATTATTTTTTTGATATATTACAATTTATAAAAATATTAAATAATTTTTCCTCTAAGAATTAACTACCTATATCAAAGCTAAATAAACCAAAACTATATAATTATCTATTATTTGTATTTTTGTAAACTATATTGTTATTCAAAGATATTAAATTTATAAATCAGATTTTTATTATAATTATGACTTTTCCTACTTTTCTTACTTTATTTAAAACCAAATCAAATATAGAAAAAATAGTTATTAATCATCAAATAAAAAATCAATCAGCAAAATTGAAAAATAGTTAAAACGAAGGAATGTAGAAGAAGAATTTTCATACCCGATGTCAAATATATTCAAGCTATTTTAAGAGAATGAGCGAAATCCAGACTTATAACCGATAAAATACATAGTTATACGGCAATGGTTATTATAAAATTACTCTCATATAATCTTTTTATTTAAATTTATGGTGTCTACCAGTATTCCTAGTATCCAAGAGAAGCAGCGAATTATTCATTTAACAGAAGTTTCTGCTGTCAATTATCCCGAATCGGCAGATTATAGATATAAATGTAAGTTACAGGTATTGGGAAATGATGGTAAACCTTTACTACAAAAGGATTTATTAACTCGTACTCAACCTTCTTGGTTGTTGGATTTGAAGAACAAGGGTGATTGTAGAATTAACATGACTCTTTTATCCAGGAAGGGAGATATTTCTCAACCTTGGGAAGAAGTCGGAAAAGTTAGTTTTACCACCGAGGAAGTATTAAACGGACAGCGGAGTAAAGAATTAGAATTTGCTGTAAATAATTGGGATGCTGCTCCAGAATTGAAATTACAAGCTCGGTTAACTCAAAGTACCAGTGAGGGAACTAGTAGTAATTTAAATATATTAAATAATCAAAGTCATAAGATTACCAAGCAATATCAGCGACGGGTAGAAGATAATCAAAAAAATGTTGAAGTTGAAATTCCCGAAGCTGTAGAACTTTCATCTCAAGAAGAGGTAATTGTCAAAGACGTATTTAACAAGTTACGTGCTTTCAAAGAACTTGCTATGGACTTGTTTTTTGAGCGTTTGCTGTTGGAAATGCCAGAATTAATTGATATTTATGGTGACGGTATTGATGGAGTAAGAGATTATTTCTACGAATTATTTGATTGTTGTATTCGTGAATTACAGCCACAAAGCGAAAATATAGTTAAAGAATCTTTGACGGGAATTCCCCCGGAAAAAGGTGATGAGTTCGATACGGTGGAAGATTACGCTGCTTTATTTGCTGATGTCGGAATGCGTCCCCATCATTGGATTATGGCACGTCAGGTGTGGATGTGGATGTTACCTGCTATTCCTTATTTGGAAGAGTTTGATAAAGGTGAATTGGTTCCCTTCGCAATTTGTTCTTTATCAAACTCTTCCAAAT
>JBCBHT010000518.1:0-2941 GCA_038525335.1 Cyanobacteria bacterium J06621_15
TAAGGTATGGTTTCCACTTTTTTTGCTGATATCCCAAAATCTGACAGTTTCGTCCCAACTTCCAGTTATTAAAGTTTTATTATCCGCACTAAATACTACAGTTAAAACATCGCTTAAATGACCGCTCAAGCTATCAATTTCTTCTTTTTCACTGATATTCCACAATTTAATAGTATCGTCTGTGCTTGTAGAAGCTAAAGTTTTTCCATCTCTACTAAAAGCCACACTTGTAACTACATCATTATGCCCTTCCCAGGTCTTAATAGGTCTACGGTTGCTTACATCCCATAATTTGATAGTTTTGTCTGAACTTGCAGAAGCTAAAGTTTTTCCATCGGGGCTAAAAACCACGCTTACCACTGCTGCTTTATGTTCCCTCAAAGTATCAATTAGTTTACCATTATTGACATTCCACAATTTAATAGTGTTGTCAGTACTTGCGGAAGCTAAAGTCTTACCATCGGGGCTAAAAGCTATACTCATGAGATTCTTTTCGTGTCCTCTCAAAGTAAAAATTTCTTTTTTCTCACTAATATTCCATAGTTTAATGGTATTGTCGAAACTTGCAGAAGCCAAAGTTTTTCCATCTGGGCTAAAAGCCACGCTTCTGACTGCATATGTATGACTTTCTAAAGTACTAATTTCCTTACCAGTTGTCACATTCCACAATTTGATGGTGTTGTCCGAGCTTCCAGTTGCTAAAGTTTTACCATCGGGGCTAAAAGCAACACTGTAAACTCCTCCATCATGTCCGTTCAATGTAATTATTCGTCCCGTTGTTAAATTCCGTAATTTGATAGTTTTATCAAAACTTCCAGTTGCTAAAGTATTTCCATCAGGACTCAAAGCTACGCTGTAAACTGCTGATTTATGGTCGTCAAAACGATTGCGCTCTTTAATGTTTTGTAATATATCTTGCAAACTGAAAATAGGGCCATGAGTAGGATAATCAACAAAATATTGTCTATTTTTAGCTGATTCTTTTAATTGTCTTGCATTTTCAACAGCCTTTGATAAACCTTCAATTGATACTAGTCCTAATGGTTCTCTTAATAAATTTATTGACCCTTTTTCCAATTCTGCTATACCAATAATCCTTTGATATTGTGTAATAGTAACTGCGAAAGCTATAATTGCTCCGACGATGGATAATGCAAAAAATCCAGAACCAAATTTAATCAGTCGCTGAGATTTTTTTTGTGCTTTATTCAAAGTTCGATTTGCTTGATTTAATGTGTCATTAGCTGCTGCTAATATCTTACCTTCCTCTTCCTGAGTCGCCAGAGCATCTGCTATTTCCCTTTTTTCTAAATCCTGAGAAGCAGTTAAATATCTAGTATCCTGGTTGCTCAAACTTTTTTCCGAAGCCCAAGTTAAAGCATCTTGTAAAGCTTTTCCTCTCAATAATCGCGATTCATCTTGATAATTACTATCTACCCAAGCTTGAAAACTTTCTGCATAAGGACGCAGTTTTCCTAATTCTTTTTCAACCCAATCTAAACTAAAAACTGATTGATAAATTCGATTATAAACTTTGATGATTCTATCTTGTTTGACTACTAAGCCAAGTAGACGAAACCTCATATTTTCCAGACTGTTATCTGTAGCAACATAACCTTTGAGTAAAATTTGCTGGTACAATCCTAAAAAACGTCCGGCAATTTGCTCTCCTAAGAGCATTCTATCCCTAATTGTCTTTAGATGTTCCGGTTCGTCATGAGCTTCCCAATTTTCAATAATTTTACTTTGAATAATTGGCTCTAACTTAAAATCACGACCAATTTTTTCATCCTTCAATAACTTACAAACCTTCTGAGTTAAAAAAGGTTGTCCTCCAGTCCAACTCAATACTTCTTTGATTAAACCATTAGGGTTTTCGACAATTCCATAAAAACCTTTTGCTAATGGCTCAATTTCACTTTCTTTGAATCCATCGAGTTGAATTGCTTTACCAATATTAAACGGTGTTCTTCTCTTATCGCTAATTAAATCACCAGGAGTCGCAACTCCAACAAAAGCAAAAGTCAATCTTTTATATTCGCTATTAAAATTACGTTTCTCGTAACAGCTTCTAATTAACGCAAAAAAATCATCGGTAGGAAAATTTAAACTTAAAATACTATCTATTTCATCTATAAATATAACAATATTACTTTTGACAGATGTTAATAATACTGTTTCAATGAATTCATCCAAACGTTCTACACCAGTAATTGTATTTCTGCCATTCCACCAGTTGAGTAGAAAATCTTTAGGGTTTCCCAACTCAAAATTAGTTACCAGCTTGTAAACAATTCCCGCATACCACTGCTCTGGCTGAATATTTCCACTACCCCGTACAGAGAAATCCAGAGAAGTACAAGCATATCCTTCGGCTTTGAGCTTGTTCATTGTTCGTACAATCAAGCTGGTTTTGCCCATCTGGCGGGAGTTAAAAATATAACAAAACTCACCAGATTTCAGATAGCGATAAAGTTCGTTATCAGCCTGTCTAACCACGTAAGAAGGGGCATTTTTCCCTAAACTTCCTCCGACTTTATATTCATAATTTTTTGTCATGATTGATTCAGTATATATCTAGATTACTTAGAGCAAATATCTCCCGTTTGAGACACTTGTTTACATCAAAGCACGACTGCATTCGAGTTATGAATAATTTAACAGCAAATAGCTATTATCGGAATCAGCATTTACTCAAGTTTTTTCATCCAAACTAATCTTATGTAAGTCTGAGAAAGTCGAATTAAATTCGCGAGTTTAGGACTTAAAATAATAAACTATTACTTCACCACATAAGTTATGAGGGGCAAACATCAATTTGATTTGAAATCGAATAATCCTCTAAACCCTCTTCCCTCTGCGTCCTCTGCGCTCTCTGCGGTTTTTTTTATAAACGTTCTCTACCCCGCAAAATTAATGTGGGGGAGTACTATTACTTCAC
>JBCBHT010000519.1:0-2936 GCA_038525335.1 Cyanobacteria bacterium J06621_15
GAAGTAAGAAGTTTGATTTTATCGGCTTTTTAGCCATTTTCAATGGTTGCTTTATTTACGCCGACTTGTACTAGTTACTAATTACCAATTACCAATTACCAATTCCCAATCCCCTATGCCCAATCATCTAAGTATGTTTGTCCTAATACTGACTTTATTATGTAACTGTTTAACCTTGTAGCCTAGAAATCGTCAACAGTATTTTACCCGACCGAAACTCTAGCTTTTCAGGTGTTTTGGTACTTTTGCTGATGATATTTAGGTTTAGGTAATGGTATATTTTGATGCCATGACCTTTATAGCGGCAAGCAGGGTGAGGAGTAAAAATTTGATGACGCTTGAGGGATTAGATCAGTTTGTTTCATACTGCAAAAGGATTCAACCTCAAAGTCCGGATGATATAAAAAAGTTTTTCGAGGGTGTGATAGGATTTCCTTACGATAAGGAGCTTCTATTACAGGCTTATTTGTATTTAAATATTAAAAAATTTTTTCCTAGTTGTTCTGAATTGCTATTGTTTGAAAAGTCTCCAATTGCTGATTATACGGATTTAGGTAAATGCGATTTTGTTTATCTAACTTCGGATAAAAAATTGTTTTTGATTGAGACTAAGTTTATTGATACAACTGCATCAGGTGCTACGGAAAGAAAAAGAAGAAATAAGCATAGAAATAAAGTCTTTGAGCAGGTGATGACTTTAAAAAATCGCTTTGGTCAATACTGGAATATAAAAGTAGAAGAATTAACGTGTGGTGTATTTACAACTGACCCTGAAATTGATTGGCGGGGAAATAATGTGAACGTCACTACTAAATCAGTTTCTATACATAATTTAGAAGAATGGAGGCTTGCACAAAAAGGGATAAATCATAGGTAGGGAGTAGAGATTAGCGCAAAGTGCGGTCTTGGGGTCTCCCCAAGTAGAGCAATTTTGTAAGAGAGGAAATAGTTAATAGAGAGCAGGGAACTGTTAGTAATAGTAATAATTTCATGTTTTTAATCAATACTTTTAGCAAATTCTATATATTTAAGAATCAAAATTTTTATGAAATTACTTATAGCAATCCGAATTTAGATGTGAGCAAATACCGAACTTTATATTAAATATAAAAAAGTAAAATTAATCGGGGTAATAGACTAACGCATTAGCTTGTGACTGTGATATGAAATCATGATTTTGGGGGTAAGTTATGCTTCCATTAAAAACAATATCCATAAAGCAAAAACCCCAACTTAATTTTTCATAAGTGGGGGTGATTAATAGCGATAAAAATTAAAAATTAGCGGGGAGCATCCCAATTTTGAATAAATATTTTATCCAACACCCTGTAAGGGTGCGGCTACACAAACAAAGCCCACCGTCGTGGGCTAATGAGATTCTTAGCCCACGACGGTGGGCTTTGTAATATTAGCCCCAGGCTTCTAGCCTGCGGGTTTTTTGCATAATTGGGATGCTCCCAAATTAGCGTTTGTTGATATTAGTTTTGATTCATAAATTAAATTCTAAACATCGATAGTTTCTAATTTAGCCCAAGTTAAATAACCAACAATTCCATCTACAGTTAAACCATAATACTTTTGAAACTTCTTTACAGATTCTTCGGTTGCTACACCAAATATTCCATCAACTACTAAAGAACCAAATCCAATACCATTTAACCTTCTTTGTAAATATTTTACATCTTCACCTTTGCTACCGAAACACAGAAGGGAACGAGAATTTGTATCGTTTTCAAAAGCATCAATTGTATCTACTACAGCCCAAGTTTGGGAACCGACAATTCCATCAATGGTTAAACCATTTTCTTTTTGAAAAGCGATAACAGCTTCTTTTGTCAGATTACCAAATACTCCGTCAACTACTAAACTATTATCAGCAACAGTTGCATTCAAAACTACTTGTAAATCCTTTACATCTTGACCGGTACTACCAATGCTAACAGTGGGACGAGTGCTGGTGTTTTGAGTTGTATAAGTCATGATTTTTTCCTTATTTTTGAATTGATTTAATCGTTGTTTGCTTCAACAATTTCAGTATCATTCAAATAAGAGGAGAAATCATTGACAGTTACGGAAAAATCCTGTTGTTATTTCTGACCATTAATGATTGCACTTTTCGGCAATTCTCCTACCTTCCAAGAAAGTTCGCAAATCACCCCTCCCTTGGGTAAACACTCCCGACGAAATTCTCCTCCCAGTCTTTTTGCTAATAAATAGCTGTGCTTTGTACCTTCTTGCTCTTTTCCTGGCTTTAAACCACAGCCATTATCCTGCACCTTAAGAATATAATTATTTTTACGCTCTTCCCCCGTAACGACAATTCGAGTCACACCACGAGCGTGTTTACCTACATTACACAAAGCTTCCTCCAACCACAAACACAAATCACGTTTCATTTCCAAGCTTAAGGAAGATTGAGAAATTGGTGCAAAATTCCGTACCTTGACTCGAATATTTGGGAAGTAAGGAAGATTGCGTTTAAGAGTTAGGGAATATACTTGGTGAAGTAAATTATGCAAGGGAAGATTCAAGTCGATAGAAGTTCCTTCTCCCAAGCGAAGACAATTTTCAAAAGTAGTAGATTCTAAGGTTTCTGGTGAGATTACGGACTTACTAACTGTATTATTTTCATCTTTAAAACTGCGCCCCACTGCGCGAATTTCACTATTGAGTTCCTTCAAACGCTGTAAAAATTCTGTTTGAGATATCTGCTCCCTTTGCACATCTCTTTGCAGTAGTGCTAGGGTTTGCAGTGGTCCATTATGAATTTGGGTAAAAGCTTGTTCCAAAGCCTTTTGGCGAATACTTTGCCGCTCTATGATTTGAGCATAGTATTGGAGACGCTCGACATACAAGCTTTCCACCATTGACTGGAGACGATTATGCAAAAAAATCAGTGCAGTTTGCGTCCCAATTACTGGTCCAAAGGACATGAG
>JBCBHT010000520.1:0-2911 GCA_038525335.1 Cyanobacteria bacterium J06621_15
TACAAGTCGGCGTAAATAAAGCAACCATTGAAAATGGCTAAAAAGCCGATAAAATCAAACTTCTTACTTCTTACTTCCGCGAAGCGGTACTAGTGGTCTGTCCCATTAATTTTGATAGGTGTTTTTAGGGAGGGGGTAGAGGGGGAAGAAAAAAACTCTTAATTCCTAACTCCTAACTCCTAACTATCCCCAATGCCCAATGCCCTATCCCCAATTCCCTATTAGAATGAAGCGTCTGAGGTGTTTGATGGTGAAAATTCGTTGGCACGGGCGCTGGCTACTAATGTCCAACCTGCTTTTAATAGCTTTTGATAAGTTGCCCATCCTTTGGAACCACCCGGTATTTTATAGTCTGGTACTGCAATTTGTCGAAAAGCGGTGTATGGTCGCCAAGGTTCATTCGGTGCTGTCTGCAAGTGCAAAATTTTCTCTCCGTTTTGACCAGAGTTGGATAACCAGCACATTCTTTTCATACAAGCTCCTTTGCATTTCGCTTTTAATGCATATTTACAGATATTTGTCAATAAATGCCTCACCCTTTCAGGATGTTTTTAAAGAATGAGTTATAAAATATAAAGGATTTAATTTTCATTCCAACTTTTGGCAATATCTTTAGTGCTTGTTAATACTTTTTTAGAGATGAAAGTTTATATTTCTTCTCTATGTAAAAACTAAATCAAAGACAAAAGAGTCTTTTGAATATAATAACAAGCTACTAATTATAAACATCTGCGTTTGTTCAATTTTATATGTATTTTTACTATATGTGTGTATATTTAAATACTAATATACTGTATAGTTTTGCATTATAAAATACGTATATTATACATTTCCTTCTAACCATCAAAATAGAGGCTAAAGCGGTCAAATTTAATGTCTTGCTGGGGATAATTATGCTTTTACTTAATGTTGCTTTAATTTATTGCAGATGAGCGATATAAAGAATCGCCAATAATTTCATGTATTTGCTCTACTAATTTAAAGTAAACATTTTCGGATATCGTTGGTTTTGCACCTTCGAGCGAAATAGATTTATTTAAGTCAATCCAAGATTTGCATCCACCATATTTTGGGTGATAGCTGAGATTATGTTCTGTTGGTAATTTATATGTCCGCAACAGCAGTACGAACAAGGGTTCTTGAGGTTTCCATTGTTGGCGATCGCAAACGAATTTTTGGCTCCAGACGTGGAATGGGAGTAGAGCATTGATAGTTGATTCGTCGATGACAGGTAAAATATGAGTGATTTGAGCGTAACTGGTAATTTTAACGGTTTCAGGTCGCCAACCGGGAGTAACCGGAATAACTTGGCTAGAATAATCAGCTTTGAGCATAAAAGTTTGCTGATGTTCGTATGTTGGGTAAAGCAAAACCCGATTATGAGTAACTTGGAACCTACCACCTTTTTCGTGAATACCACCTTTACGCAACAGCATAATGGTTTTTCCAGTTTCCAAAGCATTAATAGCAATAGCCCATTCTTTGAGAGCATTATTAATAGTTAATTCCATTTGCGATTTTGGATTTTAGATTTTGCGGAAAGTTGCTGGTGAAATAGTTGATGGGGTTGGTTTCCATTCCATCAAACTATTGAACCCGTAGGGGGTCGGTTTCCGTCCCCGAAGTTTGCTCAACGGAGGGAACCTCCGCACGCAACTTCTCTTCAGCAAACCTTCCAAGACGGATTTTGGATTTTATAATCTCCCTGTTCCCTGTTCCCTGTTCTCCACTCGCTACTCCCAAATACCATTTGACTCCAACACCTCCAGACTGTGACACTATTTAAAAAACCTCGCACTAAAAATCAGTCATGAAAAAACGTAATTTAGGTCAATCCGATGTCAAAATTACTCCTATTTTGATGGGAACTTGGCAAGCTGGAAAAAAATGGTGGGTCGGAATTGAAGATGCTGATTCTATTAAAGCTATAAGAGCGGCTTTTGAAAATGGTATCACTACTATCGATACTGCAGAAGTCTATGGTGATGGACATTCGGAACAAGTTGTTGCTCAAGCAGTATCAGACGTTAGAGACAAAATTGAATATGCAACCAAGGTTTTCGCCAATCATCTCAAATACCAACAAGTAATCGAAGCTTGCGAGCGCTCCTTAAAAAATCTCAAAACTGACTACATTGATTTATATCAAATTCACTGGCCAAGCGGTGCTTTTAACAGCGAAATTGTTCCGATAGAAGAGACAATGAACGCGCTCAATAAATTAAAAGAACAAGGTAAAATCCGCGCAATTGGCGTATCAAACTTTTCTAGAAATCAATTAGAAGAAGCTGCAAAATACGGCAGAATTGATAGTTTGCAGCCACCTTATTCTTTATTTTGGCGAAAAGTCGAAAACGATGCCATGCTCTACTGTATTGAAAATAATATTTCAATTTTGGCTTATTCCCCTCTAGCTCAAGGATTACTAACTGGAAAATTTGACGCTGACCATAAATTTCCAGAAGGTGACAACCGCGCAGATAACCAGCTATTTCAAGGGGAAAATATGAAACGTGCCCAACAAGCTTTAGATAAACTGCGTCCAATCGCAGAAAACCATCAATGTAGTCTCGCACAGCTATCATTAGCGTGGTTAATTGCTCAACCTCAAACAAATGCGATAGCAGGGGCACGTGTTGCAGAACATGTAATATCAAATGCTCAAGCTGCACAAGTGAAGCTTTCTCAAGACGAACTAGAACAAATTGATGCTATCGGAAAAACCGTTACCAGCCATCACGACGACAGCCCCGTAATGTGGACTTGGTAACAGTAAACAGTGAACAGTGAGCAGTGAGCAGTAAACAGTTAGGAGTTGAGAGTTAAGAGTTAAGAGTTAAGAGTTGAGAGTTAAGAGTTAAGAGTTAGGAGTTAGGAGTTAGAAGTTATTTAATTTTGGATTTTTAGCTAC
>JBCBHT010000521.1:0-2911 GCA_038525335.1 Cyanobacteria bacterium J06621_15
TATTGAGAATATAAATTTCATCTAAAATAAGCCAATAATATGACTACGCAAATATCCAAAGTCTGTTTTTATTCTCTGTATAGAAAAAATGTTCAGTAAAAACCCCTTTGTGACAGTTGGGGTGCGGAATGTGGGTTCTAACAATTGTGTAAGTGTAGAATTTCTTGAACAAGTTGAGCAATTATCTGCTCATGATTGTGAATTGATTGCTAATTTTCAAGAAGAGATTGTTGATAGAGGAATAGGTGTATCACGTTATTTAGCACTTTATGAATAAACCACCAAAAAACCCCATGAAAACCCTAACCATAATAGCCAATCCCGAAAACCGTCGTGTCGGATTGCTGCAAAAAGCACTCGAAAATCTCAACCTACCACCAGCAACTGTCATATCATACGCAGATTTAATTTCAGGTAAACAAAATCTCGAACAATTCAATTCACCTGAAAATATCATCCGTTTTGATTCTCCGGAGAAGAATTTTGAGGTTGATAAAGCGATTATTGCTGCTGGGGAAGAATTGGAGGGGGGAGAGGGGGAAGAAGAGGGAGAGGGGGTAGAAGGAAATACACATCAAAAAATTAGTTCTGGAGATGTTGAGAAATTGGAGTTTGATAAGGGACGAATTCTTTATCCTCGTCAGTGGTATTTGGGATGGAGGAATTTATTACGACGGTGGGAGAAAGAGTTAGACCTCACCCCCAACCCCTCTCCTTGTTTAAGGAGAGGGGGGAATGAACTCACTAGTAAGTCGTCTTCTTGTTTAGGTAAAGAGGGATTAAGAGTTATGAATCATCCTTGTAATATTGCTGTGATGTTTGATAAACCACGGTGTCATGAAAGGTTTAGTCAAAATAATATTCCGGTGGCTCGTAGTTTGGGGAAAATTCATAATTACGAACATCTTCGAGAACAAATGCAGTCTCAAAATTTAGAACGTGTTTTTATCAAATTATCTCACGGTTCCAGCGCTTCTGGTGTGATTGCTTATCGTGCTAATTCTCGCTTTGAATCCGCAATTACTACCGTAGAAAGGGTACGAGAAAATGGGAAAACTTTACTTTATAATTCCCGGAGAATTCGTAACTATACAAAACGCGAAGAAATTGCCGATATTATCAATATTTTAATAGCGGAAGGGGTACAGGTTGAAGAATGGCTCCCGAAAGCAAGGTTGCAGGGATGTGGTTTTGATTTACGAATTGTGGTTATCAATGGTGAAGCTCAACATACCGTTGTTCGGTTGGGAAAAAGTCCGATGACTAATTTACATTTGGGTAATGAAAGAGGAGATATAAATGAGTTTTTAGAAAAGGTTGGTGATAGTAATTGGCAGAAAATGAACAGAACTTGCGAACAAGCAGCGGATTTATTTCCTAATAGTTTATATTGCGGAGTTGATTTGATGATTTTTCCAGATTGGGAACAACATGCTGTGTTGGAAATAAATGCTTTTGGGGATTTGTTACCGGGGGTTTTTTGGAATGGGATGGATACTTATATGAGTGAAATCAAAGCGGTAATGTCATTGCGAACGAAGTGAAGTAATCGCAAAAAATTGGAATAAAACGCAAAATTTTGGGATTGCTTCGCTCCACTCCGTTCCGCTCGCAATGACATATTATGATTTTCTCAAAGAAGATTAGTTTTTGTTTAATTTTTCATTATTCCTCACACCAATGCACAACATCAACCAAATCATCCCCACCCACGACATAGTTTTCATCACCTTCGACACTCTCAGATACGACGTAGCAACAGATTTACTATTACAAAATCGCACTCCAAATTTAGCTAAAGTATTACCAAATGGTTGGGAAAAACGACATTCCCCAGGAAGTTTTACTTATGCTTCCCATCAAGCATTTTTCGCGGGTTTTCTTCCTACTCCCGTCACCCCAGGAATTCATCCCAGATTATTCGCTTTGAAATTTTCTGGAAGTACTTCAACTACTGAAAAAACTTGTGTTTTAGAAGGTGAAAATATAGTCAAAGGATTAGCTCGAAAAGGTTATCATACCGTTTGTATTGGTGGTGTAGGATTTTTCAATAAACAGAACCCTTTGAGTAATGTAATTCCTTCGATGTTCGCTGAAAGTTATTGGAATCAAGAATTAGGAGTTACCGAACCAAAATCAACAGAAAATCAAATAATATTAGCCGAGAAAATTATTAATAAAACCCCTCAAAATCAACGTTTATTCTTATTTATAAATATTTCCGCGCTGCATCAACCCAATTATTTTTACTTAGAAGGTGCTAAAACAGACACATTATCAACTCACGCAGCCGCTTTAGAATACATCGATAGTCAACTAGGAAAACTCTGGAATGCTTTACAAAAACGTGCTTCTACCTTCTGCATACTCACCTCCGACCACGGAACAACCTACGGTGAAGATGGTTACACCGGACATCGGATTAGTCATCCCGTGGTGTGGACTGTTCCTTATGGGGAATTTGTGTTAAACCCCAACGACATGTAGAGACGCGAAATTTCGCGTCTCTACAAATGCGAATACAAACGCAATATTTAACAAACACCAATACCAAAACCTCAATCATGATAACCACCAACCCCCAATCCAAAATCCAAAATCTAAAATCCAAAATCTTCCAATCCTACGTCTATTCCTACCCCCACAAAACAGCTTACCGTCCGATATCTCCCCAAATACCCCTCACCGATGTCTGGAGTCAAGAAGACAAAGACGCTTTATTCCTCTACATTCACATCCCCTTTTGTGAAATGAGGTGTGGTTTCTGCAATTTATTCACCACAGTCACCCACAATGAAGACTTTGTGACTCAATACGTTAATACCCTACAAAAACAAGCCAAAAACGTCAAAGCTGCTTTGGGTAAAAGTTCATTTGCAAGGTTAGCGATTGGTGGAGGTACACCGACTCA
>JBCBHT010000522.1:0-2907 GCA_038525335.1 Cyanobacteria bacterium J06621_15
TTGATATTACCGATTTATCTGTATCTGGTAAATCGAGCAATAATAGGATTGAAACTATAGATATTTCTCGCAAAACAGCAATCATCGAAGCGACTGGTTTTAGACGTGATAAAAATGGAGATATTGAACTCGTTGCTTCTCAAAATATTCCTGTAATAAATAAACAAATTCCTAATTGCAGCGACATGAATACGTAATTTTACTTGTTTTTTTTTATGATGTTAATAAAAAAATAAATCAGGGAATCATAAGTCCAGAAAATAAATTTATCTTTATCACAATGAAAGGAATTGTATTTCTATCTGGATTTATAAGTGTTTTTTTTAGCTCAGCAATAATTTTACCAGCTTTTTCTCAAATAACTTCTGATAATACTACCAATACAACCGTTAATCAAAGCAATAATAATTTCAATATTCTCAACGGTATTCAAAAAGGAAATAATTTATTTCACAGCTTCAAAGAATTTTCAATTCCCACTGGTGGTTCTGTCAACTTTCAAAACTCTAGCGCTATAGAAAATATCATTAATCGGGTAACTGGTGGAAATATATCTAATATCGATGGGTTAATTAAAGCTTCAGGTAATGCTAATTTCTTTTTGATTAATCCCAATGGGATTGTATTTGGTGAAAATGCAAAGCTTGATATTGGTGGTTCGTTTTTTGGAAGTACAGCAGAAAGTATTTTATTTGAAGATGGTTTTAAATATAGCGTTATAGTTTCACAACAAGAACCATTGTTAACTATCAGTGTTCCTGTGGGTTTACAAATCGGAGTAAATCCCGGAGAAATTAAAGTAAATGGAACGGGACATAATTTGATTTCACAAAATGCAACTTTCAGACCTTCTATTAATCCAGGTAATACTAATTATTTAGAGGTAAACTCTGGCAAAACTTTAGCATTAATTGGAGGAGATATTCATCTCAACGGTGGAATTATTGATGCAGAAGCAGAAAAAATAGAACTAGGTAGTATTGGAGAAGGAATCGTTAACTTGAACCAAACTAACCAAGAATTTACATTTGACTACACCGAAGTTTCAAGTTTTCGAGATATCCACTTATCGCAACATTCCTTAGTTAATGCTAGCGGTAAGAAAGCTGGTTCAATTCATATACAAGCAGCAAACTTTACTATTAATGATGGTTCGCTTTTACGGATTGAAAATCAAGGATTACAATCATCAGGGAATATTAGCGTAAATGCTTCCGAATTATTTACAATTAAGGGTACTAGCTCGGATGGAAGTATTGCGAGTGGTTTAAGAACTTCAACCTTGAGTGAAGGTAAAGCTGGAGATATTAGTATTTCGGGAAAAAGATTGGTAATAGAAAATCGCGGCACAATTGCGAGTAATACTTATGGTTTGGGTAAAGGTGGAGACTTAAATTTAAATCTTACTGAATCTATAAAATTATTTGGAATTTCACCTATCAGTAATAGAAGCAGTGTCATTAATTCTATAACTTACGCTGCTGGAGATTCCGGTGCTGTTAATTTATCAACAAAGGAACTGACTATTTTAGATGGTGCTATTATTGGTTCTACTACTCTGGGAACTGGAAATGCTGCGGATGTAATAGTAAATGTTTCTGAATCAATCGAAGCAGTTGGTATTTCTCCTATCTTTCAACCTAGTGCAATAAATTCTTCTACAATTGGTTCTGGAAATGCAGGTAATTTAACAGTAAATACAAAAAGTTTGAGCATTCGTGATGGAGCTAGACTTGATTCTTCAACTAGTATTATCGGTGCTGCTGGTAGTGTAACTGTCAATGCTTCTCAATCTGTAGAAGTTAGCGGAATTGCAGAAGGTTCGCGCAATCCTAGTTTAATCAATTCATCTGCAAATATTTTAGACGAAGTTCTACGAAAACGTCTTGGATTACCTGACAAACCATTTGGAGCGTCGGGTAATGTGGAAATCAATACACCGAGCTTAACTGTTAAATATGGTGGCTTAGTCAGCGTGAGAAATGATGGTTTTGGAAACGGTGGAAGTTTACAAATAAATGCAAATTCCTTGAATCTAGATACAAAAGGAGGAATTACTGCTGCTACGGAATCAGGAGAAGGTGGTGATATTAGTTTGAATTTACATTCTGCATTAGTTATCCGTCGTGGTAGTTTAATAAATACAGAATCATTAGGAACTGGTAATGGTGGAAATATTACGATTAATTCTCCAGTAATTGCCGGTTTTGAAAATAGCGATATTATTGCCAATGCTGTTGAAGGAAATGGTGGAAATATTGATATTACAACTCAAGGTATTTTCGGTTTAGAATTTCGCGACGAACTAAGCGAATCAAGTGATATTACAGCAAGTTCTCGATTCGGTGTTAGCGGTAAGGTTGAAATTAATAATATTGGAATTGACCCCAGTTCTGGTTTAGTAGAATTAGACTTAGAGTTAGCAGATTCATCACAACAAATCGCTCAAGGATGTTCTAGTAATAGCGATAATAGTTTTGTTGCTACAGGGAGAGGTGGAATTCCTCGGAACCCTAACGAACAGATTGATACTAATTTAAATTGGTCGGATATTCGCGATTTATCAGCATTTCGCAAACGCAATAATAATACTAAAGTTACAACTGTTTCAGAAAAACCAAAAATTATCGAAGCTACTGGTTTTAGACGTAATTCTTCAGGAGAAATTGAACTTGTTGCTCTGGAAAATAATTCTTTGATAAATAAAAAATTTGCTGATTGTAGTGGAATAAATACGTAATTATACGTTTATTTTAAAATTCTTGTTAGACATCAATCAATATAGGGAATTATAAATCCAGAAGATATAAAAATTGATTGAAGATGAAAGGAATTCTATTTCTATCTGGATTTATAAGTGTTTTTTTTAGCTCAGGAATAATTTTACCAGCTTTTTCTCAAGTCACC
>JBCBHT010000523.1:0-2901 GCA_038525335.1 Cyanobacteria bacterium J06621_15
CCTACTTACTGTTGGGTTTCACTTCGTTCAACCCAACCTACGAAAAGTTAAGTTTTTAGCCGTTGGGAGTATAGTTATAGCGCTTTTCATTTGGGTGCAATACACCGCTGATTTACCTCACCCCTTCCCCTCTCCTTGTCAAGGAGAGGGGTGTATTCTATTCAACTGAAAACTGCTATATAAACTGTTCACTGTTTACTGTTAACTGCTCACTGTCAAAGCAAAGGGTGCATTTGCTGTTACTCAATCAAGAACTGCTAAACTAATGCACCCAAATAATTCAATATTAACTTTTTCTAACTTGTGACTTTTGTTTCGTCTTCCACTGGGAAAAACTCTTTAGTATCCGCAGAAAAAGTCCAAGCTATTCCATCTGGATCTTTATTACGACTCCATTCTGGAAATGCTGGGTCATCTCTACGCTTAAACACCGTGCTGGAATATACTCCCAAACGTTTAGCAAGTTCGGATTGAATCAAAGAACCCAAGAACAGTTGTTTTTCCAGAGGTTTACTTATATGCTCCGAGGGTTTTGCATGTTCTAAAGTTTCTTCCGGTAACTCTTCTGACTCCTGAACTTGTTCAGCAATTAGTTCTTTTTCTTCAAATTTTACAGGAATAGGTTCAAGAAGTTCTTTGTTTAAAGTTGCAACGGGTTGTTCACTAAAGTTGATTTCTGGTTCGCTACTATCAAGAATACTGCCCAAAGCATTAGCAGTCATAAAATAATAGACTTTATTACCATCATCCGAGTCAACAATACTCGCGCCAAATTCAGAAGCTTTAGCATCTAAATAGCGCTTTGCTTTCCCTCCATTAAAATTACCTTGCAAAGCCAAATCCATAGGGGTAATTCTGCCGCTATGTTCTCCGATTAACTTTTGGAAAACTGGGTTAACCTTGTTGCACCATTGTTGCCATCGGTAGCTTCGCCATAAATTGAACCCAATTATTACAGCAAAAACTCCCAGTAAGACCCGCCAAGCAGAAACTAGGAAGATAATTAAAAACGAAAGTGGCAAAAGTAGAAGCAAAAAACCTTTGCCCGAGGTTTCTAGTGTTTTTTCACTCATGCCTGATTTATTGCTAAGTGATTTATTTTAGTAAATATTATTATCTTGGCAAAAATTGGGACAAATATTTGTATTGTTTGTAGATTTGCTGGAAATTTTTTTAGAAAAAATCAATTTATCTACATTCGGAGATTATTTAGTATTCGCCACTAAAGCCTAAATTAACAGCATGTTTCCTCCATTTTCTACATTTAAGGGCAAAAAAAGTCATTAACATCACATTCGGGCAAAACCGGCAAATATAGTGATTACCAATACCAGTACTTCAAAAATGTTATGGCTTATTGACATTTTATGTCTGAGGGACAGTAATTCACTTGCAACAAAAACACTAAAAAATAATTCACCCACCCCTTGACACTTCATGCTACACGTACTACATTAGTAATACAGAGTGAGAGACGCAGCAAGTTACTTCTGTAATCTCGTTCAAATAAAACACCTTTGAGTAAGTCAAAATCATGTAGCGAGTGGCGGAATTAGTAAACGCGCTAATTATATAAACCTTGATTTAACAACTAGCCTATTTTGGGACGATTAATCTAGGGTTATCGGGGATTTAGTGACCAATGGTCTTGCAGGTGCGAATCCTGTCTCGTTACACACCGACACTCAAAATCTGAAATTCAGAATCTCAAATTTCAACATTTTAAATTTTCAAGCAGGGATAGTTTAGTAGTTAGAATACCGTAAATATCCTTATTCACAACTTGCCCCACTGGGGACGAAGAATTAAGGTTACCGCTTTCCATGCCGGAGACGCGGGTGCAAATCCCGCTCCCTGCTCCAATTAATTTAAATTCATGAGTTATAACGTTTTGAGTAGGGGTGGCCGAGTGGTTTAAGGCAGCAACTTTTATTCCTTGATTAACAACTTGCCCTATCTGGGACGAATATTAAGGGTTATCGTGATTTTTGCCAATAGAGCTATCTGAGAATTAATTTTCGGAGGTATCTGTTCGTAGGTATGTCCTTGCGGACACGCTATGTCTTTCAGACACGCTTCGCTAACGCTAACAAATCCTACCCCCTACACCAATTAATCCAAAATATTCATGTAGCGAGTAGCTCAGTCAAGTAGAGCGCTAGAAGAATATCCTTTTTCACAAACTTACCTTTCGGGGACGGAGAATTAGGTTTATCGCTAAAAGTTTGGAGGTCGCAGGTATGTCCTTGCGGACACGCTATGTCTTTCAGACACGCTTCGCTAACGCTAACAAATCCTGCCTCGTCACCACAATCCAAAATCTAAAATCTAAAATCTAAAATATCCATGTGGTAGGTAGCTCAGTAGATAGAGCGCTTAAACATCTTTGTTCAAAACTTGCCTGCAAAGGACGACGAATAAAGATTACCGCCTGTAAAGCGAGAGGTCGCGGGTGCAAATCCCGCTCTACCACCTTCCATTTTGCCCACAAGGGCTGGAGGTTAAAATAATGAACTATAAGTTTTTTACTCAAAATACTCAAAATAAGAAAACACCGCAAAATCAGCCTATCCCCGGTAGAGAATCTGAGATGATTCAGGGACGCAGCGGTGGTTATATGTTTGATGCTGGTATATGGCAAATGTTGCGCCGTTGTTTGCTAATTGGTACCGCGAAAAGCACTTACTATGCCGGAAAGCGGGAATTAACGGAAGATTTTGTTAATACCGTTAACAAAGCTATTGCTAAAAATCCCGGTCGTGTTGCTGAAGAAATTCTTTATGCTAGTGATGGACGTGCAATTAACAATAGTGCGCCAATCTTTGCTTTAGTATTGCTTTCGATGGGTGAAACACGGGAAGCTAAAGCAGCTTTTACAGAAATCTTTCCGAAAGTAGTCCG
>JBCBHT010000524.1:0-2897 GCA_038525335.1 Cyanobacteria bacterium J06621_15
AAAAATACATCAAAGATGCTTGGGAGTCTTACGAACGAATTGAGCTTTTGCTTGAAGTTGAAGCTCCTATGGAGTCTTAATTATAGATTTCCAATAAATTAATTATTTCAAAAAATCCTTCATCAGCAGCTTTTTCTATAGTCTATTTTGCTAATTCAACCAAAAGAGATAATTTAGTTAACACCATTAACTAATTTTAAGAACCGATTTATTTGAATTATCAATCAACGAACAAGATAAAAAACTCTGCGCTCCTCTACGATTACCTTTGCGAAACTTTGGGTCAGATTTCATAGTGTGGGAGACGTAGCACTGCTACGTCTCTACAAAGGTTTCATGTTTACCACAAGGTGTAGATAAAATTAATTTAGTTAACATTATTAACTAACTATAAAAATCTCTTCCCCCTCTTCCCCCTCTACCCCCTCTCCCCTTTCTTCCCCCTCTAATACAACTCATACTTCATCAACTGACAGGGTAAAGTTCCGTTATAAACCGCAATCCGCTGCGATGATTTCAACCCAATATATTTAGCCAATTCCTTATTACCACTTAACACAAAAGCAGTCCAACCTTTAAAACGCTGCTTCATCACATCACCCAAAAGCTTATAAAATGCACCTAAATCGCTATCTCTTCCCAACCGTTCTCCGTAAGGTGGATTGCAAAATAAAACTCCACTATCAGCAGGTGCTGCAATTTCTGCTAATTCCATCTGCGAAAAATAAATATGATTTTCAACACCGCTATTTGTAGCATTGATATTTGCTTGTTCGATAACATCTTCATTATTATCGCTTCCCCAAATCGATGCGGGAAGTGTATCTAATTGACAAGCTTCCGCTTCAGCAATTAACTTTTCTAACAACGATAAATCAAAATCTCTCCAGGTTTCAAAACCAAAAGATTCCCGAAACAAACCTGGTGCTATATTCAAAGACTTTAAACAAGCTTCTATCGGTAAAGTACCAGAACCACATAATGGGTCATAAAACATCTGCTGGGAATCCCAACCAGAAAGTTGAATCAAAGCAGCAGCGAGAGATTCCTTCAAAGGTGCTGCTCCAACCGCAGGACGATAGCCGCGACGATGTAAACTTTTACCAGAACTATCCAGACTTACAGTACAAAAATCATGACGAATATGTACATTAATGCGTAAATCTGGATTGTAAAGCTCAACATTAGAACGTTCCCCGAAAACTTCCTGCTGCTGGTCAACAATAGCGTTCTTTACCTGAAGCGAAGTAAAGTGAGTGTGATTGAGTTGATTATTTTTACCAGTAGCATTAACCGCTAAAGTATCTTCCGGTGTGAGATAATCTTGCCAATCGATAGCTTGAATACCCTGATAAAGTTCCTTTGCATTTTGACAAGGAAATTTACTTACCTTGAATAAAATCCGGAAAGGTAATCTAGCCCATAAATTTACACGATATAGTAGAGTGCGATCGCCACTGAATTCAACACCGCAAAACCCCGGTTCTACCGACTTTCCACCCAATTGTTCTAATTCCTTCGCAGCAAGTTCTTCCAAACCACGAGCAACCGTTGCAAAATATTGATTCATCTATCTAATAGATATCATCCTGACGAACTATCCCGTTGTATTTTCTCGAAAAAACGAACTGTCCTGACTCCAAACCATCAGCATACTGTTTTAACCACGCTCGAAAACTGTGAGCAATAATACTTCTATCCGCATCATCATGCCACATCGTAATAATTTGTCCAACCGTTCCACCTTCAGCAGGGTCTAAATCTATACAGTCATGATTACCAGAACCATCATAGGTTAGCGGTATCCAAAACTCATTCCACCATAAATTACGAATCCCCGGTACTGGATTGCTTCCCCGGTCTTCCCCATTTTCATTATTAAAAACCCCATCATCCAAAAGCTCTTTCCAAACCTCCCATTCATCCTTAATCCGTTTCAAAGATAAAAACTCCCGTCCGTAAAACAAACCACCACCATTTCTAGATTGACCGTTGTGAATTTTATAAGAAGACCTGATATCTTCAGGAAGAGTAATCGATAGAAAATCTTCAAATTCAATAATTTGGGTTTCACTAGCTCCCGATTGCAGCGACTTCAAAACTCTCGGAGCATTAACTTGCATCCAACCTTCAATTCGTAACCAAATTTCTTCCATATTTATCAAAGAATTTAACACTTATAAAACTTATTTAATTAGAATATTTCTTTTGTAGGGGAGGCAAATTTAAGTGTGGATTCTCCTCCCTCAATACTGCCGTTGCTGTGACACTTCGATTAGTTTTGAAAGTAGTATAATAGCTATTCAGTGTCACGCACCATTCAAATTTCATAATAATTGCGTAAATCCTAAAATATTACTATTCCGATTTAGCTGACATTGCTGAAATGAAATTAACTAATTAAGAATAGTTTCTTAAAAAAAATTATAGTTTAATGCGAACCTCTAATATTTTTTTATTTACCAATTACCAATTACCAATTACCAATTACCTTTGTCACTTTTGACATTCCAGATAAAAAGAATATCCAGTATCTGGTTCATCTCCTAAAGACTTTGAATGAATCAATTCCAAACGATTAAAACGTCCCCTTTGATAACTAATTGGCATCGGAGAAACTGCTTTTTTTTGGATAATAGTAAACCCAGTTTTAATAATTTTATCTACGAGTTCTTTTGGAACATATTCAATTTTATGCTCTGGATGAATAAAACCTTGTTTGACTTGTAATAGAGTCATGTGACGATTTGGAGTATCTAAACAAAAGTATCCACCAGGTTTCAGAATTCGATATACCTCTTGTATTACTACATATGCTTCTTCTGGAGTAATATGTTCAATACTTTGTCCAGACCAAACCAAATCAAAAGTTGCATCCGGAAACTTAGTAATACCCG
>JBCBHT010000525.1:0-2887 GCA_038525335.1 Cyanobacteria bacterium J06621_15
CTGATAGCTGTATTGCTCATCCTTTCTTTGATATGTTTTTATTTTATTTTCGTCGGGATTACAATCCTCTTTCATCTATAAAAGCTATCCGAAATGAATATTTAAACCAGTGGACGGTTTACGAACCAAATCACACTTATCATTCTCTGATTATTATTAATTATTTTCATCATATAAATCACGTGCTGTAGAAACCTCTCCAAAGTTGGCTCTTGACCAATCAGCTATTTCTAATAAAGGCTCGATTAAACTTTCTCCTAATGCGGTCAAAGAATATTCTATTCCTGTAGATGATTCTAAATTTGTTTTCCGAATTAAACCATTTCTTTCTAAATTGCGTAACGTTTGAGTAAGAACTTTTTGGGAAATACCCTCAATTCGTCGCTGAATTTGTGTATAGCGTTTAGAGCCATATGCAAGACAGTAAAGCACAATTACGCTCCATTTGTTGCCGATAATATCCAAAACTTGCTGAGTTGGACAATTTAAAGTAAATATTTCTGGTTCTGGGAAGTTACGCACCATTTGGTTCGTTACAAACTATTGATTTCTACTTGTTTTCTATTCTCGATTCATTTTAACCTTATCGGGGTTTCTATCTTGCCAAACTAAGATTCTAAAATTTCCAATTATGAGCTTATTTTCTCCAATACAGCTAGGTTCTCTAAATTTACCCAATCGTATAGTTATGGCTCCCATGACTCGCTTGCGAGCAGTTGGAAGCATCCCTACGACCTTGATGGCAACTTACTATTCTCAAAGAGTTTCGGCTGGTTTAATTGTCACCGAATGCACTATGGTATCTCCTTTGAGTAACGGATATATGAACTGTCCAGGTATTTATTCAACAGAACAAATTTCTGGATGGGAGCAAGTAACCAAAAGCGTTCATGACAAAGGAGGGAGAATATTTTTGCAAATATGGCATTGTGGTAGAGTGGCACATCCGAGCTTATTGGATAGGGAAATTCCAGTAGCACCCAGTGCAATTCCAGGAGTTGGAACTCTACATACACCCACTGGTAAAGTAAATTTAGAGACACCTCGCGCTTTAGAAATAGATGAAATTCCTCAGATTGTCGAGCAATTTAGACAAGCTGCCGAAAATGCCAAAAAAGCTGGTTTTGATGGTATTGAATTACATGGTGCGTTCGGTTATTTAATCGACCAATTTATTCAAGATGGCTCCAACCAGCGAACTGATAAATACGGTGGTTCAATTGAAAATCGCGCTCGTTTTTTATTAGAAATAGTTGAAGCAGTTAGTAGCGTATGGGATAACAGCAATATCGGAATTAAATTATCTCCTAGCAACACATTTTATGGAATGGAGGACTCAAATCCTCAAGCAACATTTAGCTATATATTTAAAGCACTCAATCAATATAAATTGGCTTATATCCATTTAATGGAACCGAACGAAATCGACTTGCAAAATAGAGATGTTATCAACCCCGCTTTACCAATTTTTAGACCTTTATATCAAGGTACAATTATTACTAATGGTGGTTACGATAAAGACAAAGGTAACGATGCGATAAACAGTGCAGGAGCGGATTTAGTATCTTTTGGAAAACCTTATATTGCAAACCCAGACTTAACCGAACGGTTTGCTGCTGATGCTGAGTTAAATACTCCGGATGTTAAAACTTTTTATGGTAGAGGAGACGAAAACTTAGAACAAGGTTATACGGACTATCCTGTTTTGATATCAACCTAAAAACAAGCCTTATATTATTTATGTATAGCAGTTTTCAATTAGATACAATACATCTGAAAGATAAAAAGAAAAATGAAAACTGCTGTAATATGACTTTAGCTATTTAAAGCTTCCACTATCCCCTCGAAATCCCGAGCAAATATCTGTTGATTATATTTATCTAATTCCTGCTGATTTGAAGAATAATTAACTCCCGTCATGGTGATTTTTTGAATATATTCTATTATCGGACGACGTATTTTCTCGTATTTCTCAAATGCTTCTTGAATCGCATTTTCATCATTTAATTTATCCCTAGCCGCAATCTCACTAATCAGCTTGGCAATAATCAATGCATCTTCTAAACCTTGATTTACTCCTTGAGCCGCAAATGGTGGCATTCCGTGGGCTGCATCACCGACTAATACGACTTTATCTTTATACCAAGGTAGCTGTAAACTAGGAAAATTATCTTTAGTATGAAGACTAGCACTCTCAGGAAATGGCAAAGAATCCGAAACTGTAGCGCGATGGATATAATAAGTACGGTGATGCATATGTTCCGGTTTTGATAACCGTACTAATTCTTTGATAGCGTTAGGATAATCACTTCTTTCTAACTCTTTCAAAGTGACTTCAATGCGAGAATCTTCTCGTAATTGACTTAACTCGACAGGAACATGAACGAGATAGGTAAATTGACCTGGTTTCATGTTTAAGAGCATCATTCTTGAAGGTTGCTCGCAATCAGATTCTCTCAAATCATTATCTTCAGTAATAGTTACAATTCTTGCATCGTGTAGAAATTTTTCTTGAATTTCTGTCTGTATTTCCGCAGGAACATTATCTATTTCCGAGCAAATGATTGCAGCATATCCTGAATATTCGGGACGAGAAAAAACTTGATAATCACTATCTTTGTAAAGTATTTTCCTAACAGTAGAATTTATTCCATCAGCCGCAATAACCAGCTTCGCTTGAAAAGATTTTTTTTCTAACGATTCAGTATTTTGATTTGTATTTTTAGATATATTTTGAGCTTGAAATTGATTATTTTGTGCTTCAGAATCCCAATGTGCGTAGGGATTAGCTTCTACCGTCATATCCGAAACACAATCAACTCTAACGTAATCTTGATTAGACTCAAAAGCAACATAAACACAGCGATGATTAGCCTTAACTTGTTCT
>JBCBHT010000526.1:0-2839 GCA_038525335.1 Cyanobacteria bacterium J06621_15
ATAAAGACGTGCTATTAGCCCTGCTGTTAGCACGTCTTTATTTATCTCATAAAAATCATGCATAATTGAAAGCTTTTCAATAAAAAGTTATCAAGAACAAATTTATATATTGTGTTTATTATATAGTAGCTAGTAAACTGTTTTGATGAAACTTAAACCAGTATTTGGCTGATAGAAATTGTTATTAACTACTAAATTTGATATCGGGAAACTATTTGAACATTCACATGAATTACATAAATATAGCCAGCCATCATAGAATTGAATTATCTTTATGTAGTTTTAAATATATTTGACCTTGAACTATATTGATTCAATAGACACAGACAATTAAGACCGAAATTAGTAATAGATTGATTGTAGGGTAAAGTTGGTATTTAGAGTTTAACTAGCATTTACCATTTATTATTTACCTTCAACAATTAAATCAAGAAAGGTTGATGAATTATGGACTTATCTCCCAGTGAAGTTCGACTTCAATGTCGTCAAGGGACATTTCACTTTCCTACTCCTGGAATTGCAAATGGATTTCTACAAGCAAACTTGGTGATTTTACCAAGAAAATTGGCATTTGACTTTTTAGTTTTTTGTACTCGTAATCCTAAACCCTGTCCTTTGCTTGATGTGACTGAAGTGGGAAATCCAGAACCAGAAATAGTTGCTCCTGGTGCGGATTTGAGAACGGACTTACCTCGCTACCATATATTTCGGAATGGGGAATTGCTGGATGAAGTGGGTGATATTTCTGAAATTTGGCAAGATGATTTTGTTGGTTTCTTGGTTGGATGTTCGTTTTCCTTTGAAGCAGCATTGATGGATGAAGGAATTCCCGTCAGACATATTCAAGAAGGTAAAAATGTACCGATGTACAAAACCAACATTGCTTGTAATACAGCAGGAGAATTTTCTGCTCCTTTGGTAGTATCAATGCGTCCTTTATCCCCAGCAGACATTGTTCGAGCGGTACAAATCACTAGTCGTTTTCCTAAAGCTCACGGTACACCGATACACTTTGGTTCTCCCGAAGAAATTGGCATAAAAGATATAAATAATCCTGATTTTGGTGAAGCGGTAACAATTGCGGAAGGAGAAGTTCCGGTATTCTGGGCTTGTGGGGTCACAACTCAAACTGCAATTCTTCAAGCGAAACCAGAAATTGCTATTACTCATGCTCCTGGATATATGTTTGTTACAGATGTCAAAGATGACCATTTTTCCTGGTGATTATAGTTTTATCACTTTAGTGCTTCTACCTTCATACTGCTAATGACAAAAAGACCGCAATACAAACCTGAAATATTAGATAAAATAGCTCGCTTGGAAAGCATTTGTTCGCAAGATGTGGGTAGAGGTATTGATTCTTTGGTGGAAGCAGCTAAGGGAGGATTGTTAGGTGCTGCTCGTTCGATTGCGGAACATTCTTATCCAAACGTGGCAATTGTTACAGGATTTTTCATGCCAAATGGTAATCCACCACGTCCGGAAACTGATGGTATTATAGGCTGTGCTTTATTAGCAGCTAGTTTAATTGAAGTGGGAATATCGGTAAGGATTGTTACTGATTCATTGTGTTATGAAGCTGTAAAAACAGCAGTTATTGCAGCAGGGATTTCTCAGAGTATACCTTTTGATATTATTGCGGTAGGGAAAGTTAAAGAAAACCAATATTCAGTCGCTTCACTTGTAGAATTTTGGAAAACCTTAGCATCACCAATATCCCATATAATTTCCATTGAAAGAGCAGGACCTGGGAAAGATAATCTAGTCCGTAATATGAGAGGAGAAGACATTACGGCTTATACAGCACCTTTACATCTATTATTCGAGAATGAAAGAATTATTTCTATAGCAATTGGGGATGGTGGAAATGAATTAGGAATGGGAAATATTCCTAGGGAAATTATTGCTGATAGTATTCGTCATGGAGAAGAAATTGCTTGTAGAATTAAATGCGATTATTTGATAGTTTGTGGTGTTTCTAATTGGGGAGCTAGTGCTATATTATTAGCTCTTTGTTTGCTTCGTTCCGATTGGAAAGATGTGATTTTGAACAAATTAAATCCAGAAACAGAATTTCATATTTTAGAAAAGCTTGTAAACCAAAATTTAGCAATAGATGGAATTAGAGGAATACCGAGTTTATCAGTTGATAATTTATCTTGGGAATTTCATTCTGAAGTTTTGAAAAATGCGATTGAGATAGTTGTTAGTTGTTAGTTGTTAGTTGTAAAGAGTCAGAAATTAATTAGTAATTAAGAAAATATTTTTAGTGGGAGCATCTTGCTCCCTATTTATATTCTAATAACTATTACCAATTACCAACTACCAATTACCAATTACCAATTACCAATTACCAATTAATCATATTCTTTTAAAATACTTTCTGCTTGTTCGCAAAGTTTTTCATGACATTTACCGTTGCTTGCTAATAAACCACCCCATTGACTAATATCTCCGGTGTTATACTGTAATGCTGTTCCGTCGAAGTAAGTGAATTTTCCGCCTGCTTCAGTTAATATTAATTCTGGTGCTGCGATGTCCCAATCTTTTGGTGCTGATTTACCGGAAAGTGAAATATAAATATCTGCTTGCTGCTCGATTATGGCAGCAATTTTACCACCGACACTTCCAACTGATTTTTTATTTTTAAAAGGTAATTTTTCTAAAAGATAATTTAATTTTTGATTACGGTGATTGCGACTGGCAACCAAAGTTAAATCTTGAAGATTATCGCGCTCGGAAACTCTCACTGATTTTGTTTTTCCATTAATAGTTTCGACAAATGTACCGTTACCTTTAATTGCATAATATAGTTTTTCAGCTTCGGGTGTTGCGACTA
>JBCBHT010000527.1:0-2837 GCA_038525335.1 Cyanobacteria bacterium J06621_15
AATTACCAATTACCAATTACCAATTAACAATTACCAATTACCAATTACCAATTACCAATTACCAATTACCAATTAACAATTACCAATTAACAATTACCAATTACCAATTACCAATTACCAAAATTAAAATCATGCAAGCAAATTACGATTTACAAGCATCAAGAGAATGGTGGTCGCAAAGATGGTTAGAATTATTAGATTCTTATCGTTTTAAAAAACGTTTGGAGCGTGGGAGAAATTATGCTCGTCAAGGAAATATTCTCAGCATCGAATTTGCAAACGCTAAAGTATCAGCTAAAGTGCAGGGAAGCGAACCAGAACCTTATAGTCTTTCTCTTTCTCTGGATTCCTTCACCGATGAAGAATGGGGTTTTGTTGTGGAAACAATGTCCCAAAAAGCAATCTTTTCTGCCAAATTATTGGCAGGAGAAATGCCACAAAATATAGAAGAAGTATTTACAGCAAATGGTTTGTCTTTGTTTCCTTTCACGTTATCTGAAGTTCACGGTAAATGCTCTTGTCCCGATAAAGCTAATCCCTGCAAGCATATCGCTGCGGTTTACTATCAATTAGCAGACCGCTTCAGTGAAGACCCGTTTGTACTATTCCAATTACGGGGACGAAGTAAAGAAACAATCCTCAAAGATTTACGTAAAATACGCAGCGATAAGGTTGAAAATGTAGAAGTTTCAGACGTTCAAGAATCCATTAGTAACGAACAAAAATCTTTAAATCTAGAAAATTTCTGGCAATATAATCAACCTTTAGAATCATCATTAGTAGTAATTGCACCATCAACAGGAGAAACTGTTTTAGATGTATTAGGTTCCATTCCTTTAGCAAAAGAAGATGATAATATTGCAAATACTAATTCTACAGATATTGTCATGAAATATCTTAATTCAGTATACAAAGATGCCAGCCAGAAAGCATTTTTAAACGCGATGAATCAGTAAACAGTTATCAGTTATCAGTGACTATTTAGCTTTTAGGTTGGAATTTAACTTCTTTAGCCAAATCCGAATAATCAATTTATCAATTTTGCCTAATTTAAGTAATTGAATGTAGAAATCTAAAAAACTTTTTAGAAAAAAAATTGATTTGTATAAAAAAACTATGCTGTAGGACTTTTAAATGATAATTATTAATTGGTAATTGAACAGACCTTTTGGTGAGCGACTAGTTACTGATAACTAATAATCCACACCCTATCCTACGGGAACACCTTACGGTGAACGGGTGAACAACTGATAACTGATAACTGTTCACTGTTCACTGATATCCTATTACCACAAGGTCACCCAGTTAAATACGAATGGAACTTCAAAGCAAAATTATTACCGTAGAGTTGAGTGATGGCACAAATGTAAGAGTTGAAGCTACTCTTATTGGGGACCGCAAATTAACTTTCCAAACCCGACCGTTTAGTGAAGCAACTAATACTATAGAGTCTTTAGCAAAGGACATTGCGGAAACTGTACAAAAGATAAAACCAGATAAAGCACGTGTCAGATTTGGAATAGATATTGGTATTGAATCGGGTAAGCTTACACCTTTGCTTGTTAAAGATGCTTCGACGGGTAATATTGAGATTACTTTGGAATGGGGTAGTTAATTTAACAACAATATCATTAAAGTCAATAATTAGAATATTCTCTGAATGAATAATTAAATAAGTACAAATTAAATACAAAAAAGTACAAAATGCTGTGGAATATACATAAAAAATTCTGTATAAAAAAGGGATAAAAACCGCGAACATAAGAGAAGTGCATGAAACTTGATTTACAGAAGTTTTACCAAGTTTGTAACCCTAGCAAGACTTTAGTTGTAAGCAATCCCTTGGATAGACAGTATTATATTGATTTTTCTTCAGTACGCGGTGGCAAGATAATCGAAGAATTAAAACAAAATATAACTTTTTTCTCACCTGATGAGCCAACTTGCGAGCTATTTACAGGACATATTGGTTGTGGTAAATCTACAGAGTTGCTGCGACTGAAAGCTGAATTAGAAGCTGAAGGCTTTCATGTAGTTTACTTCGAGTCAAGTCAAGACTTGGAAATGGGGGATGTTGATATTGCTGATGTGATGTTGGCAATTGCTCGTCGTGTGAGTGAAAGTCTCGATAATTTTGAAAAGCTAGAATTAGCCGAACCAAAGGGTTTAAAGTCTTTACTCGTTGGTATTGCGAAACTTTTACAGACAGAAGTGGAATTAACCGGGGAAGCCACAATTCCAGGTGTGGGAAAATTTGCTGCTGGTAGTAACGGAAAATTTTCTGCTCAAGCGAGTATTCCCGGTATTGGTGAATTGAAAGCTAATGAAAAAGAAGGAGTTTCACTTGTAGCCCTCGGGATTGGCAAAATTACGGCTAAAGCGAAAGATAGTCCTGAGCTTCGCAATAAATTAAGAGAATATCTTGGTCCGCGAACCAAAGGGATTTTAGATGCAATTAATGAGGAATTAATAGAACCGGGTATAAAAAAACTTAAGCAATGCGGAAAAAAGGGATTAGTAGTAATTATTGATAATCTTGACCGTCTCGAAAGCGTCCAGAAACCCTGGGGAAGACCGCAAGCAGAATATCTATTTGTAGATAGAGGAGAGCAATTACGGCAACTCAAATGTCATGTTGTTTACACAATGCCTTTAGCATTGAGGTTTTCTAACGATATCACTAGGCTGAGTCAGCGATTTACGGTTAATCCCAAAGTGTTACCGATGGTACCTGTAGTCCACCGAGATGGAAATCTATCGGAACAAGGGATGTATCTGCTCAAGCAGATGGTAATGTCGTTGGAAAACCTCAGTGCTAAAGGCATTGTGTAAACAAC
>JBCBHT010000528.1:0-2834 GCA_038525335.1 Cyanobacteria bacterium J06621_15
CACCCTACAAATACCTAATTTTATATGTCCTATCGGACACGCTACGCTAACAGAAATCAAACCGGATTCCTATATATCAACTAACTAATAATAGTACCCTCATGGGTACCAGTAATATTTCGTAATTTGTTGGATTCTAACTGATTAATTATTCAGTACA
This sequence comes from Cyanobacteria bacterium J06621_15, assembly GCA_038525335.1. Classification (GTDB taxonomy): domain Bacteria; phylum Cyanobacteriota; class Cyanobacteriia; order Cyanobacteriales; family Nostocaceae; genus Rivularia. Next base: position 161 of record JBCBHT010000528.1, read on the forward strand.
AGAAAACAATTCAAATTATCAAGGAACAAATAATGGATAATCAAAATTGTCAAAAATTAGAACTTAAAAGCAGTTTAGAGCGTCAAGAATCATCTTTATTAATTCGTAAAGAAGCTGCAAAAATTGCCTTTGATAGAGGTGTAACGGCACAGGTTTGTAATTGTGAAGAACAAGAATATAAAAACGAAAACGGCTATCCCAATTTTATTGCTAATTTTTCTAAAGGCTTAGTACATAACTATTTGGGTGAAGTTGACCCTGATGCTTATTATGCATTTTTAACAGCTTTAAAAAGTGGTAAAAACGACGACTTTGAAGCAATTCCTCAAGGTGGTTCTCGCAAGCTGATAAACCCTCAAGCGGGATTAGCTTTTGATTTAGAAGGACCCGATAGCCACTCTGTAACAATACGTCCTGCACCAAGAATTGATTCTGCTGAAAACTCCGCAGAGATGACAGAGCTTTACTGGATGGCACTTTTACGAGATGTTAACTTTAATTTTTACGGTCATAACTCCTTGGTTGTAGAAGCAGCAACAGATTTATCTAAGCTTTCTGATTTTCGTGGAGCTAAAGTTAAGCGTCAAACCAAAAACGGTTTTGTCGAGGAAGTGACACCAAAAAGTCTATTCCGAGGAGTTCTTGCTGGGGATGAGGTCGGTCCTTACGTTTCTCAATTGATGCTTAAGGATATTACCTTTGGTTCGCTAACTATTCCTCAAAAGCAGAAGACAGTGGTACCTCAAATCAATCATATGACTGATTATGATTCTTGGTTGCGGGTTCAAAATGGTGAGTTTACCGGTGCAGATATTTTTGATTCCACACCCCGCTATATTCGTAATTTGAGAGATTTAGGTCAGTACGTACATGTAGATGCTTTGTACCAATCTTATCTGAATGCTTGTTTAATGCTTTTGGATATGAAAGCTCCGGTAGACGATGGAAATATCTATAAAGAAACTAAAATTCAGCAAGGTTTTGGTACTTTTGGTAATCCTCATATTCTCAGCTTGGTCACAGAAGTAGCAACCCGCGCTCTAAAAGCAATGTGGTTTCAGAAGTGGTTTGTACACCGTCGCTTGCGTCCCGAAACTTTTGGGGGTAGGGTTCACAACCATCTCACCGGACATGCTAACTATCCAATTAATTCAGAACTATTTAATTCCTCTGTTTTGGAAAAGGTTTTCAGCCAGTACGGAAACTATCTATTACCAATGGCTTATCCTGAAGGTTCTCCAACTCATCCTTCTTACGGGTCTGGACATGCAACAGTTGCAGGTGCTTGTGTCACCATTCTTAAAGCTTGGTTTGATGAGTCTTGGGTGATTCCTCAACCTGTTATGGCTAATGAAGATGGTACTGAATTAATTTGCTACAGCGGTACCGATGCAGAAAAGATAACAGTTGGTGGTGAATTGAACAAACTTGCTTCTAATATTTCAATCGCTCGTAATGCTGCTGGGGTTCACTGGTTAAGTGACTATACAGAATCTATCAAATTAGGAGAACAAGTAGCAATTGGCATTCTTCAAGAACAAGCAATTACCTATAACGAAGACAGTTATTTTTCCCTAACAAAATTCGACAATACCAAAATCAAAATTTCTCGCAAAGGAATAGAAACTGTTTAAAAGTCAATAATGTAGAGAGGTAGCAGTGCTACGTCTCCCCAGCGATGAGTCGAAAGTTAGAAGTTAGGAGTTAGGAGTTAAGAGTTAAGAGTTAGGAGTTAAGAGTTAGGAATTAAGAGTTAATAATTATAATTATTTCTCCCCATCTCCCCATCTCCCCATCTCCCTACCTCCTTATCTCCTTATCTCTCCCCTACTCCCTACTCCCTTTTCATAATTACAATTAACCAGGAGTGTAATAAACAATGTTAAGCAAAGTATCAGAAAACAAGATGCATGTTGTGAGATGGATACTTGTAATTGGTTGGTTACTCTTAACTGTTTCTTTGTTTTACGACCCTATAACTCACGTTCTTACTGACCCTAAAAATCTCTTATCTCCCCTGCGCGATAGTCACGAATGTATCCCGGTTCAAGGAGACAGATGTATTTTTGAAAAAGCTTATCCAATTGGTACTAGAATTTTTTGGGGAACGGTACTTCCTTCGCTTGTATTTATTGTTTTTGTGTTTGGTCATGAAACTTGGCGACGTATTTGTCCTCTCTACTTTCTTTCACAAATCCCCCGTGCTTTGGGTTTGAAACCAAGATTAAATATTGAAAGAAATAAGTGGCTAATAAATAATCATTTTTATTTACAGTTTTTTTTGCTATTTCTAGGTTTGAGCGGTCGCATCTTATTCGTTAATTCCACAAGATGGATTCTCGGTTTATTATTTATTACTACTATTTTGTCTGCAATTACAGTAGTTTTTCTGTATGGAGGTCGGAGTTGGTGTCATTATGTATGTCCTTTTAGTCCTCCACAAACTGTGTTTACTGGACCTCGTGGTTTATTAGGTAGTAAAGCCCATCAAGCATCACCAAAAAGTATTACTCAGTCCATGTGTAGAACTGTAGAAAAGACAACTGGTGAAGAAAAAAGTGCTTGTATTGGTTGTAAATCCTCTTGTATGGATATTGATGCTGAGAAATCCTATTGGGATAGTTTGCAAAAACCGGGACGGAAATTTATTCAGTATGGTTATCTGGGATTGGCA
>JBCBHT010000529.1:0-2798 GCA_038525335.1 Cyanobacteria bacterium J06621_15
GCGTTTTGACGGGACATGGGGGTTTTCGACCTCGCTTTCCCCGGTCAAAACGCCAGAACCTTGACAATCGAATAGTTTCAGAGTTTTATGGACTTATGTTTCAATGTTTCTCAGCCGCTGAAATGGGATTTTTTAATTCCTCCGTCAAAATTGGTGGTGGAAATGGCTCTGTTATTAGATTTCAGATGGCGGAGTTTCTTATTTATGAATCCCGGAAACGGGATTGAAACCCACATTTGTTTCTCAATAGATAGCCCGATAGAACGTTTCTTATTTATGAATCCCGGAAACGGGATTGAAACTGCTCAAAAGTTCCCCACTTGTCAACAGATACAAGATGTTTCTTATTTATGAATCCCGGAAACGGGATTGAAACAATCGGTTTTAGCTGCTATTTCACCATTAAATATAAGTTTCTTATTTATGAATCCCGGAAACGGGATTGAAACCAGCTAGTTCTAGTGTTATTGTTCCAAGGTAAAGTTGTTTCTTATTTATGAATCCCGGAAACGGGATTGAAACTCACCGTACTGTTTTACATAGGTTGTAAATTGGTGTTTCTTATTTATGAATCCCGGAAACGGGATTGAAACTGTCAGAGTTTATCAAGCAATATGACAACCGTAAAGGTTTCTTATTTATGAATCCCGGAAACGGGATTGAAACATAGGTTTACCCATAGCTGTAGTAACACTATCAGTGGTTTCTTATTTATGAATCCCGGAAACGGGATTGAAACATATATATAGATATGACATCAAAAATACGTAAAGTAGTTTCTTATTTATGAATCCCGGAAACGGGATTGAAACGCTAAAATTTATTATTTTGCTATAACGTCGAAACAAAAGTTTCTTATTTATGAATCCCGGAAACGGGATTGAAACTCTAAATATAAAATATCTACGACAACAATACCTAAGTTTCTTATTTATGAATCCCGGAAACGGGATTGAAACATGAATTCAGAGTTAATCCTTTCATCTTTCAACCTGGTTTCTTATTTATGAATCCCGGAAACGGGATTGAAACTTGTTGCGAATTTCTTGCTTGGTCGCCATTTAACTGTTTCTTATTTATGAATCCCGGAAACGGGATTGAAACACCTTCTTCAAAATTGCTCTAATCGTCTTGTTATTGTTTCTTATTTATGAATCCCGGAAACGGGATTGAAACACTGTTGAGTCTTAATTAGCTTTTGATTGCTGGTAGTTTCTTATTTATGAATCCCGGAAACGGGATTGAAACTGTCAGTCAAAGCGAGGAAATTTGAAGTGCTACCCCGTTTCTTATTTATGAATCCCGGAAACGGGATTGAAACCTGACATTATAATCTCCTTGAAGGGTTGACAAAAGTTTCTTATTTATGAATCCCGGAAACGGGATTGAAACTCTCGATGAAAAAGCTTAAACTTATCAGCAATGGCTGTTTCTTATTTATGAATCCCGGAAACGGGATTGAAACTTAAATGGTTTGACCGGAACAACTTTAGAGGGAGCAGTTTCTTATTTATGAATCCCGGAAACGGGATTGAAACTATAGAACAAAGGATGTAGCGTTTTATAAGGTCAAAAAGGTTTCTTATTTATGAATCCCGGAAACGGGATTGAAACATAGATTTCCCTAATACAGTTTGTAGCTGTGGGTTGTTTCTTATTTATGAATCCCGGAAACGGGATTGAAACTTGGAACGAGTTTATGGCTCTCCTATAGACTAAAAGGTTTCTTATTTATGAATCCCGGAAACGGGATTGAAACGAGATAATAACTTTTCTGTTCGTTTTCTATCTTTTTGTTTCTTATTTATGAATCCCGGAAACGGGATTGAAACAATTAAAAACAGTATTGCTAGGACATCAAGATAGCGTTTCTTATTTATGAATCCCGGAAACGGGATTGAAACATTCCAGAATTACCGATTAGGACTTATCAAACTATTGTTTCTTATTTATGAATCCCGGAAACGGGATTGAAACATGTTCAGGGTCTACAGCTTTCCTTATATTGATTAGTTTCTTATTTATGAATCCCGGAAACGGGATTGAAACTTCTTCATTGGAGAAAATGTAAAAGATACCGAAGGAGTTTCTTATTTATGAATCCCGGAAACGGGATTGAAACGTTTTACTTGTTTCTTCAAAACCCAGCAAGAAATCTAGTTTCTTATTTATGAATCCCGGAAACGGGATTGAAACTAACATTGGTGTAGAGCGAGATATATGTTCGTTTGGTTTCTTATTTATGAATCCCGGAAACGGGATTGAAACAATCTAATATAATAAATCTATTTTTACATTCAAGTCTTTTAACTAAACAATGGTGCGTTACGGCATTATCAACATAGTAGTCTTTGATTCAAAGTATTTCGAGCCGTAACACACCCTACAATATTAAAATTATCTGGGTTAGTAACGGCAATAGTAAATTCGCGCTTTGACATGAACTGATAAACTTTCAATATACAACCCGTGCAGACGGATTTCGCTTGTTTAGCCGCGATTTAAATCGCCAGGTACTTGAAAAATAACTTCCAAAACTTAATCAACCTTCCTCCCTATTACTCTACAAATTATGGCTCAACCTATTTAGGAGACAGCCTAAAATTAATTAAAAAAGTTCCAGAAAACAGCATAAATTTAATAATTACTTCTCCACCGTTCGCTCTAACTCGTAAGAAAGAATACGGCAATGAAAGCGCAGATAAATATATAGAATGGTTCTTACCTTTTGCCAGCCGTTTTTACGATTTAATATAAGCTGATAATGTTCTGGCTTGATTTTTGATAGCTGTTTAAAA
>JBCBHT010000530.1:0-2791 GCA_038525335.1 Cyanobacteria bacterium J06621_15
TTCTAATTTATCTTTTTATTTTATTTTAATTATGCTTTTATTTTATCTGGAAACGAGCACCCTTACAAAAATTTTGTAAATAATTTTTTAGCTAAGCATTTTACTTTACACAAATATATATAAATTTGAAAAATAACTAAATTTGGGGTGCAGTTTCACACACATACTTTTGTTAGTTGGATGCAAAAAAAAAATTCTAAATATTAGTAACCATTTATCCAGATTGAATGTTTATTAGTTAGAGTGATATTTACTTACTCACTTACTTATACTTGGCTTTATTTTACTTTATTTCTGGAATTTACGACGTTTGTCAAACCCAACTGTTTAGCTAACTTTATGCTAGTGGGATTTGAACCTATGACCCTTGAATCTTCTTTTTTGTATTCTAACTGGTTGTTATACTTTCCCTGAATAAGGTGCCATAAATTTTCTAGGTTTGGTAAAATTCTTCCTTGGCTGTGGAACAGAAAGAATTGAAATGGTACCTTAGTTATTTCGTGGAGGGCCTCAAGGAAGTTATCCAGTTGGCTTTTTTCCCATTTTTGCTTCTCAGTATTAGTTAGCAACAGTACAACCTTGAACCCTTTGGCACAAGCTAATTTCATATTTCTTACGGCATCTGTACGAATTTGATTTCCATTTACAAGTATTTCTGATAAATCTATTAATGCAACCTTGTGCCTGCCGCCCGTAGATGGGTTTTTCACGAGCATATCCACTCGTTTCTGTGGCTGATTTGGGTTTGAAATGGTAGCAATATGTGACGAATTTTCAACTTTCTTATATAGTGAGACAGTGTCTAAGTGTACTGTCTTAATGTGATGTGGTTCCCCTAAATATTCTATTCTTATTTTGTTTTGACTAATTCCAATTACCTTATAGGGACCTTTGTTTCGTGACCTAAGTTTGTAATTTGCCTGTGGATGGCTGGTTTGTTTTACAAAAACCTGATCACCAATTTCTACTAACTTTTTCTCAGAATTCTTATCGTACTTTTCTTTCATTTTCTTATTTGAAACATCTATTCTATTTCGGACCTCTTGATGCATAACTTTTGCCATCTCGATGCGATTTTCTATGGGATTTTCTCCGTAGTCTACTCTGGGTTTTTCTAAAAGTGAGGTGGTTGGCAATCTGGGTTTAAACCCATATAAAGCTCTATGAGGGCTCTCACCTGTAGATGCATGAATTTGCGTGTTTAAAGCAGACTGTATTGAGGGAATTTTCGGTTCCCAGTTGGTTTGTTTGGTTACCTGTTCTGTGGCTAGTAATTTTCTAAGACCTTCTAAGATTTTTCTGTTGCATCTCTCCACAAGACCGTTTGCTTTAGGAGTATGTGGCTGGATATTCACCTTTTTGATCTCGTAAGTTTCACATAAAAATTTCAGTAATTTATTATTAAACTCCAGTCCGTTGTCAGACACTATTATCTCTGGGGCAGAATATCTGGCAATTATACCATCGTATAGGGCTTCTGAGACTTCTTTGGCTGTCTTGGTTCTTAGTGGTATTAGTTCTGAATATCTAGTTAGCGCATCAATGCATACTAAAAGGTATCTATAGCCTGAATCTGTTTCGTTTAATGCTAATAAATCAATATTTACCCTTTCAAAAGGTTGGCTTGGGGTTGGATAAGTGTTTAGAGGAGCCGGTTTTATTTGGTTAGACCTATTTTGTTGGCATACTATGCAATCTTGCACATAGTTCTGCACATCCTGAGGAAGTGTATTCCAGTGGTAATACATCTTGGTTTGGCGTAGAGTCTCATCTCTACCAGGGTGAGCTCTACCTGGGCCTTCATGAATGGCTTTCATGGCTAATCCCTTTAGAGATTCTGGAATCATAATTTGCTCTATTAATCTCGGTAACATATCTTTATTTTCATACATAAAAGTTCTCTTTAGGATTCCTGATTTATCTAGTTCAATTTTTCCTACACCATCCTGGATAGCGCGTATACCTAATTCTACATCTTCTAATTCTTTGATCATGGGACTGAGAACTGCGTCCTTACGTTGCTGCTCAAAAATGCACGGTGTGTTCAAGTCTAATTCTGACGTTTCGATTGGGTTTTCAAGGTGACATACTATGCGGCTTAGGGCATCTGCAACTAAATTACATTTGCCCGGTATGTACTTTATCGTCACCTGAAAATCATTTACTAACAAATACCATCTTGCCTTTTTACCACTCAAATTTGGATTTTTGAAAAGTTCTTGGCAGGGAGCATGATCAGTTAAAACAGTTATTTTCTGTCCGAAGATGATGAAACGAAAGTGTTTCAATGCTTCAACTATCGCTAATGATTCTTTATCGGTAACTGAGTAGTTTAATTCTGTACTCGTCCTAAGTTTCCTACTATAATAAGCTATGGGCTGTAACTTCTTTTCTCGTTTCTGCATAAGTACTGCTCCGATTCCTAGGGTACTAGCGTCGGTAGCTATAATAAACTCTTGATCAAAGTCTGGCATTATTAGTACAGGAGCTGTGACTAGCTTATGTTTAAGAGTATCGAAAGCTTCTTGCTGTTCACTTCCCCAAATGAAGATAAAGTTGAAGCAATAAAAGAGTACCCAGTACCGAAAAACGTGAAGCAAGTAAAGTCATTTTTAGGTCTTAGCGGATTTTATAGGAGGTTTATTCCTCAATATGGCATGATTGCAACCCCTCTTACGAATCTCACTAGAGAAAATCAACCCTTCATTTGGGGACGTGAACAGCAAGAAGCTTTCGATACTCTTGATCAAAGTCTGGCATTATTAGTACAGGAGCTGTGACTAGCTTATGT
>JBCBHT010000531.1:0-2782 GCA_038525335.1 Cyanobacteria bacterium J06621_15
GTCGTTTTTGATGCCTTTATTAACAAAATTGGCATCGAAAATCTCTATAAATAGATAAATAATAAAAAGAGAAAAGAGGGGAAAATGTCTACTGTTAAATTTCATGACGGAAATTCTTTAGCTGACGCTACCGACGAGCTCGGTAAACAGGCTTTGAAATTAGGTTTAATACCAAGTTTTACAGTACGTTTCTTTGCCGATAGCAGAGAATATTTTATTGCTCATGATGACAAATCCGAAGCGCTAACACCAGAAGAAGCGTATTTGTATTTTAAAAAATTAGTAGAAAAAGCTTAAATAAGTTAGGAGTTAAGAGTTAGGAGTTAGGAGTTAGGAATTAAGAGTTAACAACTAATAAATATTAAATACAGCACCTTGCAGGTAAATGAGGTACAAAAAATTTTATAAAACTCTTGTAGTACGGAGAGCAGCGCGGTGTGCGCGGAGGAACACGACCGTTGTAGCGACTGCGGGGCATCCCTGCCCGTTAGAGTGTACTTCATGAAGATGAAATATGCTGTATTTGTAGTGGGAGCCGAACAGCTCCCTTATTTTTTGTAATTACCAATGCCCAATTCCCAATGCCCAATTCCCCATCAATCATTACCCATTACCATTTTTCTGGCAAATTCTATCGCTTCATAAGATGTGGAAATTTTGCCTTCTACTTGTGCCACTGCTATTTCTGTCAGTAATTTACCGATAAGAGGTGACGAAGGTATGTTTAATGATGATATAATGTGTGTCCCACTTACCAACTGAGTGGGATGTGCAACCGGATCATCAGGGTTTAAGTAGCGGGAAAGTAAAGATGCGTATGTTGTTAGTGGCTTGTCTTCGGACATATCCCTGACTACATTACCATAAGCTGTTGCTAAAATGGCTGTAGTCGGGAATACGCTACCCGCTTCTCGGAATAAAAAATATTGTTCTCTCAAAGATAATTCTGCATCGAGTTTGGGAAATGTTCTCAAAGCTGTAGTTACGCTTTGAATTTCTGCTTTACTATAGGTAAGTTTTTCTAATTCCGCTTCTGCTATTTCTGGATTTTTATTAACTAAGCAAGCTAGTTTTGCAATACCTAGCCATGTTGTTTTTACGGTATCTCTAATATTCTGTTGTAGTATTTCCTTCAATTTCGGAAATTCTTCTATAAGCTGCAAAGCTACTTTGTCTACTTCTGTAACCAAAGCACAGCTTTGAGATGTAGCGTGTTCAAAGGAAGATTTTAGCAAACCATCTTCGTAAGCTTTGATTAACCAAGGTGTTCCTTGAGGATTCGTCAACATATAATTTAGCTCTACCCTGATTCGTTCTGCTGCAACTTTTTTCAAATGAGAAGCTAAAGTACGAATTGTAGAGTGAGTTTCTGCTTCAATATTAAATCCCAATTGAGCAGCTTGACGATATCCACGCATCAATCGCAAGGGGTCATCTTCCAGATTCGCAGGTGATATCATCCTTAAAACACCCTTCTCTAAATCTGCAACACCTTTTAACGGGTCAATGATTTCTTGAGTATGAATATTGTAAGCTATGGCATTAATTGTAAAATCTCGCCGATGCAAGTCAGTTTCTAATGAATCACCTTCCTGTTGAGCAATATCAACGGTAGCATCAGGAAACACCACCCGAGCTATTTGTCTTTGTTCGTCAAGTAAAACAAAACCAGCTTGGTGATATTTAGCTATCTTGCGAGCTACATTTACTGCTTCTGAAGGTAAAATAAAATCTAAATCTAATTTAAAATTTAAATCATCTCGATTTCTTTCCAAAAGAGCATCACGCACCGCACCACCTACCAAATAAGCTGGTTTAGGCAGTAATTCCAGATTAAAAGGTAAAGAATCTGGTGTAAATTTAGACAGAATTGAACCGTACATTGTAATAAAAATAAACCATTAGGCTAGGCAACATTAGTGTGGCTTAAGCTAGATTAAAAACAAGGCGAAATAAGCAAAACTTAATTGTTAATTTTAATATGTGTATTTGTGTAAATTGTCATTATGTAGACCGCTGTATGACCTACAATGCAGTAGAAACACAGCACCAACAGCCTCATTTAACAGAAACACCAACCTTTGACCCCAAAGAACCCAGTATAAACGTAAATATCCGTACCGAAGGCGAAGTAATTGAAATGGAATGGGACGTTGTAGGATGTCTAAGTTTCAAAGAAGAAAAAGGTAAATGGTCTAAATTACGTCCCGGTGAAATGGTTCCAACTTAACAGTTATCAGTGAACAGCTATCAAATTTTAGATTTTAGATTTTGGATTTTAGATTTTGCGGAAAGTTTGGGGTGTAGATTTTCTTCCCCGTTCACCGGAGGTGCGGCTCAGTTTGACGGGAAGAACATCTCCCTTGTCAACTTCTCTTCCCAAAACTTTCCAAGACGGATTTTAGATTTAAAATCTTGTGAAGGGTTAGAGCTATGAATTAAAAATTTAAAAAAAGTTTTATTCTTCCCCCTCTTCCCCAGGCCACTTGCTACAACGCGGGGAACCCGCGCAACGCAGTGGCTCCTCTTCCCCCTCTTCCCACTCTCTTAAATGAAAAAATACGGCTTTGCACTACACACTACAACTCCCGAATTAGGTTTAGCTATCAGTAATTTTGCTGATGATACTCGTTCTGATGTATGGAAATTAGACCGTAATGTTTCTAATTTGATGCATCAGTACATGATAGATTTTGTTAAACCCCAAAATTGGTCTGAAATGGCGTTTATTGCTGTAGCTAGGGGACCTGGAGGTTTTACGGGAACTCGTATTGGGGTGGTG
>JBCBHT010000532.1:0-2773 GCA_038525335.1 Cyanobacteria bacterium J06621_15
GTTAGATGAGCAGTTAGCGGGGATTATTGAGCCGATGTTGCAGTTACCTCCTCAAGAATATGCTTCTTTGTTGTTGCAGTTACCTCGTGAGGAATTGTTGAGACGGTTTAGTTAACGAAGTTGGTGGGTATCCAAATGCGGGGAGACGTAGCAGTGCTACGTCTCTACATTATTGGTGGGTATTCATTTAAATATGGGTTAAGAAGATTATGTTACCAATTACCCATGCCCTATGCCCAATCCCCCATGTTACTTTATAAATGATTGTTCAATATTATCTTGCGTTTTTAATTTTTTTATGGAAATTGAATATGGGAATTAAAGAATTGCTAATGCCTTATCGGGAAGAAATCTTGCGAATTGCTAGTCAGTATGGGGCTTACAATATCAAAGTTTTTGGTTCTGTTGCTAGGGGAGAAGCAACTGTAGATAGTGATGTCGATTTTCTGGTAGAAATTGAACCAAAACGAACTTTGTTAGACCAAATTGCTTTGATGCAATCCTTAGAAGAATTGTTGCAACGGAAGGTTGATTTGGCTGAACCGGAAAGTTTACACGCTAGTATACAAAAAAGAGTTTTACAAGAGGCTGTGCCGCTATGAAAGATGACAGTCTCTATTTAAGTAACATTAAAGAGTGCATTGAAAGGATAGAATCTTATCCGTTGCGATACCCGTGATGGTAAAGAAGATTTTATGCAAAATCAAATGATTTAAGATGCTGTAATTCGGAATGCAGGAAATAAGTACTTAAGCAAAATTAATTGTGTATTTGTCATTGCGAGTGGAACGAAGTGAAACGAAGCAATCGCAACACTTTGAGATTGCTTCGCTGTCGCTCGCAATGACACAATTAATTTTGCACTCCCACTTCATTGGAGAAGCAACTAAACAATTATCAACTGAAGTCAGAGCAGCATATCCTAGTATTCTTTGGCAACAGATAGCTGGGTTTAGAGATGTATTGATTCATGATTATTTAAAAGTTAATTTGAATCGAGTATGGGGAGTTATTGAAACAAGCTTGCCTGAACTCAAAGCTACTGTTGAAGAAATTTTGCCGGATTCACAAAGATGAACAATTAATATAACGGTTCAAGGTCGGATTCTACTATCCGGCTTTCCTGTGCGATATGTCCTAACACACATCTTGCACCTTGCTTAGAAACCGGGTTTATAAACGTAAAATTAGGGTTTTGACAGTTTAATATTCTCAATAAACCCGGTTTCTCTATGCTTGATGATAATGGTGCAAGATATGAACTAACTTAATGTATCGCTTCTTCATTCCCTTGTCTCCCCATCCCCAGTCACATAGTACAATAGCACTATAAAAGCCGGGTGCATTTAAATGAGCAGAACCCCATTTGACCAATTTGCAAAGCAGTTTTTTGAGTCTTTTTTAGCTCCCCTTGGTGAGGTAAGGGTAAATTTTGAGGTTCCGGGAGAACCGAAATTTATCGATATCTGGTTTTCTCCATGGAATCAAGCAAGTGTAGAAGCTCAAAATTTAGGGATTCTAACCAAAATTGCGACTCTACCGTGTTTAATCGAACCTTTTCGCAATCAACCGAAGCCTTCGGAAGTTCGTAGTTGTTTATATAAACTATTTCATGTTCAAAGTGATTTTGAACGTCGAGCCAAGCGGGAAGAAGAAACTGTTCAAGAAGAGGAACTTCCACAATTGTGGATTATTAGTCATTCTGTATCCAATGACTTGCTTTCAAAGTTTGGTGCTTCTGTTCGTGAAGATTGCTTGCAGGGTATTTATTTTTTACCAATAGGTCTTAAAGCAGCCATTATTGCTGTAAATAAGTTACCTAGAACACCAGAAACGCTTTGGTTAAGAATATTTGGTAAAGGATTGATTCAAAAACAAGCGATTAATGAAGTAATTGGTTTTGATGAAGACGACCCAAGACGCTCTACAATTTTACAACTATTAGCGACTTGGAAGATTAGCATAGAAGCAAGTGACTTAGTTGAACAAGAAGATAGGGAATTCATCATGACGTTATCACAAGCTTATTTAGAATGGGAACAAAAAACCGAGCGTAAAGGACAGCGCCAAGTTGTGGAAAATTTGCTCAAAGCCCGGTTTGGGGAGTTAGATGAGCAGTTAGCCGGGATTATTGAGCCGATGTTGCAGTTACCTCCTCAAGAATATGCTTCTTTATTATTACAGTTACCTCGTGAGGAGTTGTTGAGACGGTTCACTTAACAACTTTGGTGGGTATCCAAATATAGGGAGACGTTGCAGTGCAACGTCTCTACATTATTGGTGGGTATTCACTTAAATATGGGTATCAAGTAGTTTATAAGTGAAAGCATTTAAGAAATTCGTCAATATGAGGAGTTTAACCTTTAACCTTTAACCTTTTGTCCCCATGCCCAAATTTAACTAAGCTGTTCGAGCCGCTCGGCAATCCAAACTTTTATTATTGATTGTCTAGTTACACCAATTCTTGCAGCTTCTCTATCGAGCGCTTCTATTATCCATTTAGGAAAATCTACGTTTACCCGTCGTTGTTCGTAATCTGGACGATGAATCGTATTCATATCTAGGTAAGCGGTTATGTCTTCACCTGAATCGAATTTTTTATCGAATTCTTCAGCCTTCATATATTTTTACCTCCTCGTCTCTTGCTCGTCGTACTGATATGATTCGCACCCGCTCTTCTCTATAGGTAATGATAGCAGCCCAACACTTCTGATTTATCAGACCAATTACAAGAAATCTCTGCTCTTCAACAGTACGAGCGGCTATTTCCACC
>JBCBHT010000533.1:0-2770 GCA_038525335.1 Cyanobacteria bacterium J06621_15
TACGAAGTGCAATTCAAGTTAACCGTAAAATGGAAACCAACGTTCCCGATATTTATGCAGCAGGGGACTGTGTAGAAACTTTGCACCGATTGTTAAACAAATATATCTATCTTCCTTTAGGAACTACAGCACATAAACAAGGTCGAATCGCAGGAGAAAACGCGGTTGGTGGTAATCGCGAGTTTGCTGGTTCTCTTGGTACTCAAGTAGTGAAAATTTTTGATATGGCTGTTTCCCGTACTGGATTGCGAGACTCAGAAGCTATAGATGCTGGATTTGACCCTTTAACAGTTGAATTTGAAACCTGGGACCACAAAGTTTATTACCCAGGAGCAAATAAATTACACATTTTAGTTACAGGAGACAAGCAAACCCGAAAGCTTTTAGGAGCGCAAATTGCGGGACATTATCAAGGAGAAGTAGCCAAGCGGATTGATATTTTTGCCACTGCTATATTCCATGATATGAAAGTTGAAGATATCAGCGAATTAGACCTTAGTTATACACCACCCCTTTCTAGCCCTTGGGACCCCGTACAGATGGCTGCTCAAGCTTGGGTGAGTATAATTCGTAATTCGTAATTCGTAATTCGTAATTATGCCCCATAAATAAATTTAGGGGCTTCAACAAAGCCTGAAATGACATCCACGGATAAATCCGGGGGCTTCAAACCATAAATATTTACCCGGTGAAACAGCTTTTTTAAGTATTTCTATTGCTGTTAATTCTTATATATAGGAATGCTAATTGATTTTTGAAATATACAAGGGTGTGTTGTCGCGCAGCGCAACGCACCATTTAACAAGGTTTTTGGTGCGTTAGACTAGCGTCGTAACGCACCCTACAAATACCTAATTTTTTTTAATATTCAAACCGGATTCCTATATCTAGGATATATGTTTGGAAGATTACTTATAAATTCTTATTTACTGTTGTAATCTACTAAAAAAAGATTTGCTTCTGTGATGCCAAACAATCTAGATTTATTATTTAATATATTGACCACCATTGCCAATCCGATTAAGGGCAAGTTAGAGCGCAATGAAACGGTAATCAAAATATTAAAACAATTTAATTTGGCACCGGAGCATCCCCCAGCAGATTTTAGTGGAGTTTATGTTTATGCTTTGGTTGAATATGGTGTTGGTAAACCAAAGTGTTTATTAGAATTTTTTCGCCAAGAGGATATTAAAAAAGCTTTTCGCAAAGCCTTTGACCACTATAATCCTTCAATCTTACTAGGTGAAGTGGAAGCTTTTATTGATGCTTATGCTTTGGGTGATGAAATTAAAGCGCTACAGTTGGATGTAATGCGAGAGGTAGCAGCCTTCGCTACGATTTTTATTGAAGTTGCTAAAAATTCTCGTACTAGTGCGGAGGTTTTAACTTCTCACCAAATAGCTTCTCTACATCAAAGAATTTTCCTCGTCCAAGAACAATTAGATAGATTACCGACACTGGAAGGAATTCGCACCGAAATGGCTCGGTTAGCAGCAGCAGAGGAGGACAAGGGGAGTGGGGGAGTGGGAGAGGGGGAGAATGTATATTCCCAATCTTCTAATTCTAGTAATTCTACTTCAATTGCATTAGCTCAAGAAATGCGTGGTTGGTTTGAAACTTTGGGTTATCGGTTTGAGCGGTATGAAGTTTGGCAAGATGATTATTTCGAGTGGATTATCAATATTCCAGTAAGACGTAACCGATATGACCGCGTTCTCGTGCGTGGAATGACTGGGGAAGTTGGGCTTAAAGATGTTCAAGCGTTAGATTCCAAAGTGTCGGAACAAAAAACCGATGAAGGTTGGTTGGTAACAGATAGACGCATTAGTAAAGTTGCGCGGGATGAAATCGAGAAGCAAGAAAACGAACATTTGGAGTGCTTTACTTTTGATGAACTTGTAGCAATTGATGCAGATTTTAGCGGTTATCTCGATTGGTTAGAAGCAGAGGTTAAACGAAAAGGTATCGATAAAAATTACGTACCTTTGGCTTGTACTAAGGAAGAATTAGACCCAGATAGTAAACGTCCGATTGGGGTTAGTCGTTATACAGAAGAAGATGGTTGGATTGAAGGCTATATTGACCGTTGGTTGGATGACCCAGCTAAGGAACATATTTCAATTTTAGGTGAGTTTGGTACTGGTAAAACTTGGTTTGCTCTACATTATGCTTGGGTAGCACTGCAACGATACAAAGATGCACAAAATAGAGGTGTGCAACTTCCTCGCTTACCTTTGGTTATTCCGTTGCGAGATTATGCCAAAGCGGTAAGTGTTGAGTCGCTATTTTCCGAATTTTTCTTTCGTCAATATGAAATTCCCATACCCGGATATTCAGCTTTTGAACAACTTAACCGTATGGGTAAACTGTTGCTGATATTCGATGGTTTTGACGAGATGGCTGCTCGGATAAACCGTCAGGAGATGATTAATAATTTTTGGGAATTAGCCAAAGTGGTTGTTCCCGGTGCCAAGGTGATTCTAACTTGTCGCACCGAACATTTTCCCGAAGCCCAGGAAGGAAGGGCTTTGTTAAATGCGGAATTACAAGCTTCTATTGCTAACTTAACGGGAGAAACACCGCAGTTTGAAGTGTTGGAACTGGAGAAATTTAACGACGAGCAAATTAAGCAGGTTTTATCATTCCAAGCTGAACCCACCACAGTTGAGGAAGTGATGAGCAATCCACAATTGTTGGACTTGGCACGCCGTCCGGTGATGACTGATTTGATTTTGGAAGCATTGCCGGATATTGAGGCGGGTAAACCTGT
>JBCBHT010000534.1:0-2769 GCA_038525335.1 Cyanobacteria bacterium J06621_15
TGAGAAATCTAATTGATTATTGCGCTCAAATGGTTCCCAAACTTCTGCTCCTAATGATTCTAATTTATTAATAATAGGGGGAAGCAGTAGCTCTTTCTGTTGTTGGGAAAATCCATAGGGATTAGCTAGATAAATAATTTTACTCATGATTAGAAGTTGGTAATTGGTAATTGGTAATTGGTAATGGGTAATTGGTAATTGGTAAGTTTCTACTACGAACCTAAAATCCAAAATTAAATAATTTTATTTTATAACTGTTAATTACCAATCCAAAACAAAAGCATCCGTTATTAAAATCCAAAATTAAATAACTTCTAACTCCTAACTCCTAATTCCTAACTCCTAACTCTTTAACTACTAGCAACTAATTTCTCACCTTTAAGCATTCTCACAGCAGCCTCAAGTAGTGCTTCTTCTAAATAAGGTTTAGTAAAGTAACCACTAGCACCTAATTGAATTGCCATTTGTCTGTGTTTATCGGCTCCACGAGAGGTCAACATTGCAATTGGCAAATTATTTAAGTCATCGTCCTTCTGGATGCGCGATAGCAATTCTAAACCATCACAACGGGGCATTTCGATGTCACAGAAAACTATATCGCAAGGTAAACCGGAACGCAATTTATCCCATGCTTCTTGTCCGTCGCGGGCTTGTTCGACCCGATAACCTGCTTTACTAAAGGTGAGGGATAGTAACTCGCGAACTGTGATTGAGTCATCAACAATAAGTACTGTTGGGTCAATTTTCGCTTCAGCAGGTTCTGCGGGTGTAGTTGTATCTTTTTGCTCCCAAAGGCTGACGCTACTCTGTCTGGATGTACGTCCTTCAAAGATATCAATTAATTCTAATACATCAACAATCGGCATGATTCGACCATCACCAAGCACGGTAGCACCTGCTACACCTATTGGTTTTGGTGCAGGTCCCTCAAACTGTTTGATTACAATTTCTTGCTCGCTTAAAACTTGGTCGATTTGCAGCGCAATCATAGTATTCGCCGAACGCACTATAATCACCGATACCATATCGTCATCTCTGTTACCCCCGTAAACGTTACCGCGACTTAGTAAACGGTTAAAGGTTAATAATTCCGAAAGAGGACGGAACGGTAGTTTTGTATCCCGCCAAAATATATACTTTTGACCATCTTTTCCTTCCTGAATATCTTTTACAGGCATATCTAGAGTATCTTCTACACCATCCATAGAAAAGGCTATTCTAGCTTTATCGGATACACAACATAAGGCTTTACAAATACTCAAAGTCAGCGGTAAACGGATAGTAAATGTAGTCCCCTTACCCAAACTAGAATCCGTGTTAATAGTTCCTCGGATTTCACTGATAGAAGTGCGAACTACGTCCATTCCGACACCACGTCCTGCAAGCTGGTCGGCTTCATCTTTAGTACTAAAACCGGAATGGAATAGCAATTCGTAAACTTCTATCCGAGACATCATGTTTGCTTCTTTTTGAGTAATCAAACCAACTCTGACAGCTTTTTTCTTTACTTTTTCAGCATCGATACCAGCACCATCATCGCTTACAGAAATAACAGTTTGATTACCTTGGTGGAAAGCGCGGATTCTAATGGTTCCTTGGGGAGGTTTAGCTTTTGATTCTCTTTCTTCAGGGGTTTCAATACCGTGAGCAATAGCATTATTAAGTATATGATTCAGCGGGTCAGTTAAATGCTGAAGAATCATTTTATCTATCAAAGTATCCTGACCTTCAATAATTAAATTGACTTGCTTACCGCATTTAATCGAGTTATCCCGGACTCCTCGTTCCAAACGAGTTGTTACCTGAGAAAACGCTTCCATTCGCGACCGTGTGATTCCTTCTTGTAGTTGTGAAGTCACCTGACGGAATTGACGTGCAACTCGTTCGTTTTCTTCAACAACAAAATCAATATCACTTGCTGACTCTCGTACCCGGACAATTAATTCAATCATTTCTTGGGACAGGGTATGAAAGGGTGTGAACCTATCCATTTCTAATTCGCTGAAACCCATGTCGCTATTAGAGTTAGAGCTAGAACCGAAACTAGAATTTCCAAAACCACTATCTTTACGACTCGCTAACAAAGATGCTTCGAGCAACGAACGCTCGTAAAGTTCTTGCATCCTTGCACCCACATCAGAAAGATTTTGTATTTGATGAAGCAGGTTATCAAGGGATTGTCGCATCCGTTCTTGGTCTTGCTCCAAGGTATTGCGATTTACAACTAATTCTCCGACCAAGTTACTTAAGTTATCCAGATGTTTCACTGGAACCCTCATTAACTGTTCACCTTTAGCACTCCGCGCACTTTTCGGAGATGTTTTTTTAGCAGTATTTTTACGAGGTACGGATGTATTAGCTTGTTCTAAAAGTTTCTCTAAGTCGCCAAATTCGTCACCTATACTTGCTTCAGCAGGTGTAATTTCTGTTTCTTGCGTGTCGTTTACTGTTTCTTGGGGGTTATCGACAACAAGCAAATTTTCTAAAGCTGCGAATTCGTCATCTCCGATTAAATCATTATCTTGTGGAGTTTGAAGTACTTCTTCTCCTAGCAAAGATTCTAATTGAGAAAAATCATCTAATACTTCTTCAGATTCTTCCTCTAATTGATTTTCAGGAATTGCTATATTTTCTTCTGCTTCTGCATCTTCTTTTTGGTCAGAAACAAAAGGTAAAAATGTGATTTCTTCTTCTTTTGATGTTGCTTGTAAAGAAATCTCATCTTCTAAAGGAATATCTTGAGCAAATAAATCATCAATTAATTGTGCT
>JBCBHT010000535.1:0-2758 GCA_038525335.1 Cyanobacteria bacterium J06621_15
AGGAGACAGATTCACGCTGAGCTAGAAACAGGAGAATTACCGCTTTTAGTTGGTACCCATGCTTTGATTCAAGACCCGGTGAACTTTCACAGATTGGGTTTGGTGGTAATTGACGAACAGCATCGGTTTGGAGTAGAGCAGCGAGCGCGATTGCAGCAAAAAGGCGAACAACCCCACGTTCTGACAATGACCGCTACACCAATCCCGAGAACCTTAGCTTTAACTATCCACGGTGATTTAAACGTAAGTCAAATTGACGAGCTACCACCGGGAAGACAAAAGATAAAAACTACTGCTTTGAAAGCCAGCGAAAGAAATCACGCTTATGATTTAATGCGGCGAGAAATTGCTCAGGGAAGGCAGGTTTATGTGGTGTTACCTCTGGTGGAAGAATCAGAAAAATTAGACCTGCGTTCTGCTGTAGAGGAGCATAAAAAGTTACAGGAAGCAATATTTCCGGAATTTCAGGTGGGATTGCTGCACGGACGGATGAGTTCCGCCGATAAAGATGAAGCAATTAGTAAATTTCGTGATAAAGAAACCCAAATTTTGGTTTCAACTACCGTGGTAGAAGTTGGTGTAGACGTTCCGAATGCGACTGTAATGCTAATTGAAAACGCTGAAAGGTTTGGTTTATCGCAACTGCATCAATTACGGGGACGTGTTGGTAGGGGAGCAGCGCAATCTTTTTGTTTGTTAGTTAGTAGTTCTCGGAGTGCAGACGCTCAGCAAAGATTAAAAGTATTAGAACAGTCCCAAGACGGGTTTTTCATATCAGAAATGGATATGCGTTTTAGAGGTCCCGGTCAAGTTTTGGGGACAAGACAATCGGGTATTCCAGACTTTACTTTAGCAAGCTTAGTTGAAGACGAAGAAGTTTTGATTTTAGCCCGTCAAGCTGCGGAAAAAGTCATAGAATTAGATGCAACTTTGGGACGATGGAAATTGATGCAAGAAGAGTTGAAATATCGTTATGAACGGTTGATGGGTGGGACGATTTTGACTTGATGGGATTGTGGCAACGGATGTTTTTGTTTTGGGTTTTAGATTGAATAAACGGATTTTTATTGGTTTTACTCTGTATTATTTTTGAGATAAATCTACAATAAAAAAAATTAAATTCGCTTATGAAAGGTAAAAAAATAGAACTACTTTGGCGTAATATATCTAAGTTGATTGATAAAGACTTAGGCTGAAAATATTGTAATGTCAATTCCATTTACAGATAGAGAAATGGAGAAAGCTTGGCGAGAAAATAAATCAGTTTTCGATAATTCCAATGAAAAACAACGAAATAATCCTCATAGATTGCTTTTATTTTATGCTGTTGAGTGTGGTTTGAAAGCAACTTTGATGAGAAGAGCAGGAAAGAGACGTACTGATTTATGCCAAGAAATACATGAATGTCAGCATGATTTAAACAAGCTTTTAGATTACTTAGGTGCTAGAAAAGATTTGAGGCTGCCATCACAGCTTAGCATGAAGAAAATTAAAACCAGCAATGGCTATGATGAAAGAAAATTTACTCCCGGTGATTTAAACCAAATGTGGCGTTACGGTGGGTGTTGTGCAGCAGATAATATTACAGATGAGAACTTAGAGAAAAAGCTATTAGAGATTGCAAGTTGGATTGACGAAGAACTTAGCAGACCATAATATTTTAATATACTTATTATGAAACTTTTTACGTGGCTTGATGTTAGAAGAACTATTTCTCGCGAAACTAGTTATGGAAGTCAGCTTCCAGAAGGAGTAGTAAGAATCCGCTGTTTTTCAGACGCTGTAGAAGTAGGAATTCAACGCGAAGAACACGAACAGAATGCCAAAAACGCTTTAAAACAATGGTTCAAAGATTGGTACGAAGAAAATGAATCTATTATTTATCTGACCCTTGGTGACGCTACATTACCAATTGAATTTATTACTGGAGAAGAACCGTCAAATAAAAGTATTTCTGTACGACCTTTTTGGGAAGAAGTCTCTTATGTAGAGACTGAACCAGAAGAAGAAACTGTTCCTTCTGAAATAATCAAATTACCAGAACCATTTACCGATAAACCTAATTTAGTAGCTTTTTATTCTTTTAAAGGTGGTGTTGGTAGAACGCTAAATTTAGCGGCTCATATTTTCGCTTTATTAGAAAGAGCTAAAGAAATAGATAAATCCATTAAATTGCTAGTTATAGATGCCGATTTAGAAGCTCCCGGTCTTACATATTGGAACCGTTCCGAAAAACAACAACCAACTGTTTGTTTTCTTGATTTTTTAGAAGCATATCATTATTCACCTATTAATCAAGAAGAGACTCTTTCATTGTTAGCGAAAGAGATTAAAAAATCACCTAAAGAAGAAGGAAAATCGACTTTATATTTTTTACCAGCTTGTCTGGATGATGAGCAACTACTTGATACACCAATTCTTCCGGAACATTTGGTTAAAAGTCCAGATGGAACTTGGGAATGTGGTAACGCTATTCATCGTTTAGGAAAAGCTGTTGGTGTAGATTATGTGTTCATTGACTTAAGGTCTGGTTTAAGTGAAATATCCAGTCCTATTATTTTCGACCCTAGAATTCAGCGATTTTTAGTAACCACAATTAACGACCAATCTGTAAAAGGTACGAGTCTTGTACTCGAACAAATTGGTCGAGTTGCACCTCCAGAACCAATTGATGATGAAACTTACTACGATGCATCATTGCTGATTAGTATGTTAACTCCAGAGCTAAAATCATTACCAGCTTTTGAGGAGGCTTTAG
>JBCBHT010000536.1:0-2728 GCA_038525335.1 Cyanobacteria bacterium J06621_15
TTCAGTTGAGATCTCATTTTGCTCAAATAGCTTGATTATCTCATTTTCCTTCTCTCCCATTTCATGCGTTTGCCCTGCAATCTTCCCCCCTTTCTTACGAAACTTATTGTACGCCGTCTTCTGTCTTTTCTGAGCATTAGTTAGCTGCTGCTGTAAATCCTCAATTTTATCGGTTGACTGCTGTTTACGCTCCTCTAATTGCTGCAACCTTACCTCAATTTCTTCAATAGTTTCCAACTGAGATTTATTAGCAACTGCTTTTCGTTTACGACTCAATAAAACTTCCAAATCAACTGCTAACTTTTCCGCCAATTCCAAACCCAATAGATTAGAAATAGCATCAACTACAGCAGGGGGAGGCGCATCCAATTCCGCTAATTCCTTTACCTGTTCCCCATCAAATAAAAACAGATTAGAAATTCCTAAAGGCAGAATATTCTCAACATATTCATCCCAAGTTTTTGCCAACCCATCATCATAATCATCATCGATTCTAATGCTTAAGCTATCCTTACCTCCATGATTACGATCCCACGCTCGCACAATTTTAAATATCTTCCACTGGCGATCAACCGCATGTTCAAAAGACAGCTCGACTTTAGTCAAATCTCCCTGCTTAACCTGACTATTAATCGACTGAGTTAAGAAACTACTATAGCCCAAGTTCCCCCTAGTAGAACACTGCGCCCTTTGCCCATATAAAGCCAACCTAATAGCGTCCATTAAGGTGGTTTTACCACCACCATTCATCCCACCAAATAATATAATAGGACGAGCTATGTTATTATTCTCTAAGTTAATATCTCCATCTTGTGATCGTAAATTAATTACGTTTCGCTTGGCATAAGCACCAAAATTTTCTAATATCAATTCAGTAAAAATCATTTAAACATTTATCATTAAACATTAAACATTTAGCATTTAATTATTAAATGCCCACGATTTATTCCTTATGTTTTGCAAACTTCATACTTGCCCAAGTAAGCTGCTTGACTTTTGACGCATCTCCTACACTAGATGCGGCTTTCAAATCTCGTTTTTGATGAGCATTTTTAATCGCCTCTTCCTTAGTGCGAGAACTAGTATTAAAACACTCTTCTAAACTGGCGTAAATCCCCTGACGACGATACTTAGTATGATACTGCCTTTCCGTATCCAACAATTTCGCCATCAACTCCAGGTGCATCCCATCATCACCACAAATCTCTTCTAAAATGTCCCACTCATCACCACCTAACAGCTTTTCTTCCATCCCTACCCGCACATCTTTAAACATCTCTCCCGTAACCTCCTGATAAATACGCGGTAAGCTATCATCAAATTCATGCTTCTCTTCCAGCCAAATTCTTCTAATTTCACTCAATTCTTCAGGAGTAATCAAGCTAATATCCTTAAACTCATCAGGGGCATTTTGCCTTACCTGTACTTGTGCTTCTAATACCCGTCTTAACCAAGTCTCCCGCCACTTTCTAGTATAAGGTCCAGGGATAGGTTCAATCGAAGTTTCTCCTTCTCCCAAGTTTCTCTCAAATAACTGTACGTTACCGTGGATGCGACGAAAATCCCTGCGATGGCGATCATTACGCAAATCTAAATCGTTACGAATATCTAATAGAGGCTGTAACCACTCCTTTTCTTCATCATTTTGGATCATTGCCTCCATCGACTTGTCCTTATTAACCATCGTACACACCCAACATCCAAATCTCGAATTGCCACAGCTAGGGGTAGAGGTATCAACTACTAAAGGGCACTCATTATCCTCAGTCGCTCCCCGATATAATGTAAATAAATCTTGATTATTTCCTCCCCAAGGATTATCCCACTGCATCAGATACATCCAAACTTCATTTGTTGTCCAATCTTCAATTGGACTATATACATAGGAGTTAGGAAAATTAGCATGAGGACTTAAGCGATCGCGAAATCTTCCCACTTCATGTCTTTTCATCGTTGCTGATCTTACAGAGCTTTCAGCTTTTCGAGTGCCTAAAGCAACAATAGCTTCTCCCTTAACTCTAATTTTATTACGAATAAAATCATTAACAGGTTGGATCTTCATGCGATCGGTACACCAGCGAAATCCCCGTCTTGGTGTAGGATAACCCCTCCCTATCAGACAAACCCAAAAAGTCTGCTTAAATACAGGATGAAGTAAATTTGGCTCGAAAGGCATCTGTTTGGCTTGTGCTGTCTTTCCTAGCTGACTCATACAAGTTTTGACCCAAGCAGCAATAATAGGATTTTCTACTAATGTATCGGTAGTAATAACGTAAATAGGTTTATTTCTCTTTTCTATTGGCAATGCTGCGATCGCATTCCAGATCAGTTGCAAAACACAACTACTGTCTTTTCCCCAAGATACTCCTATAATCCAAGGAATTTCATCTTGAGAATATAATTCCTGAATTTCAAGGGTTAATTTTTTAACTTCAGTTACTAAATTATTGATTATATTTTGAGACGACGACGAGTCTTTAATTTTTGCTTGCGTCATTATTAGGGCAATTTACTATTAAATAACTGACATGAGGCAGCGAAAGTATCTTAGCGCAATATAGTTGAATATCAATTAAATTTATATTTTTTGAAGACAGAGGCAAAAAGCTAATTAACCTCTGTCATCAATACGTAATTAATCCTTAAGACAATAGACCTCTTGCATGAATCAAGCGATCGTTAAATCGATTCCGCAATTATATAAACCAGCAATCAGATTAAAACGTAA
>JBCBHT010000537.1:0-2721 GCA_038525335.1 Cyanobacteria bacterium J06621_15
AGCTATAAATTCTTAACTCCTAACTCCTAACTCTTAACTCCTAACTCCTAACTCCTAACTCTTCACCCTTCGCTTAATTCAATGATATTTCCGTCTGGGTCTTTGGTGAATAATGCTCGACGACCGGAAGCGCTTGGTTGAATTGAACAGTTATAATCTAGCAGCTGCTTTTTGGCGGTATCTAAATCGGAAACTGAAAAAGCAATGTGGGGGTTGCGTCTAGGCTGTTGATTTTGTGCTTTTTTCAAGCAAAAAAGTTCATGCAATTATTATGTCGTCATAATTATCGCGAAATAAAGTTTTTCGTTTTGAAAGTGTAGATTGTCCAAAAACTTCAGAAAGCCATTCTTCAACTTGTGTAAAACTAATAGTTTCAAGAGCATTTTTAATAACATCAGCCGTTAGATTCATTGTAGATAAACAAATAGTGAGTAACATATGACCCATCTCTTTAAATGGGCAACGCGCAGAAAATTGCTTGTATTTCCCAAAAATTGATTCGATTACATCAGAACTAGCTAAAAAAGTACCTTTATCCTTAAGTTTTTCACACTGGTCAGTTAGATATTCAAAAATATTATTCTGTAAATTCTGGAGTGAAGTATTTACGAATACCAATTGATTTTTTTGTAAAAGTTCTAAAGATTCATAGCTAATACCTTCATGTTTGAGTTGGGTTTCTAAACTACGTGTCATTAACACCATTTGATTCCATTGAATTAGGTCTGATTTGTACTCAAGTAACCAACCTAACTTTTCTACTATTTTTGGGTAAATCCGCGAAGCTTCAAAATTTGGTATTAATTGAATTAAAGTTTCTTCTGAAGAATTTAACAGCTTTATACCCCAATTAGTCAATCTTTCAATATTGAAATAACGACATTGAGAACGCTGTGCTGGCGGGGATAAAAATGATAATTCTGTTTGTTGTAGCTTTTGCCTACATATATTACACTTTTGAATAAAAGATTGATATCTATCATCCGATTTCAGTTGATACTTTAAAAGTAAAGCCATTGCATGAGTCACATCATGAGTATAAATTACTTCTGGATGATTTTCTTGATATAGCCTAATTCCACGAGCCAAATCACTACTGTTATCTGCTACTATTTGTAGCGGTACACCAACTTTTTCAGTCAGTTTTTCTAGCTTGTTTTGAATTATTTCTCCCTTAGTCGAATCCATAATTTCTAATCCTAATACTTCCACATCCTTATGTGATAATCCTCCTTCTTTATTCAAAATCTTCTTCTTCAAATGTTCTTGGGAAGCTCCCAAAATAACTAAAGCCTTTTTATCACCTAATTCGATTGTAAAATCGGCAATAAATATCCAATCATTTCTATATTCTTTTTTTCTTTGTAACTCATATATCCCAATTCTTCCTAACCATTTTCTGATAGTACCAAAGCTAGGAGCTTGCGACTCATAATCTATAAACAACTCAAAAATTTTTTCTATACCACGAAAACTGATACTACATCCAATCAGAAGTTCTAAGGATTGCTGAATTATTTTAATGCTATAAGAATGACCATATACATTTAATTCCTCTAATCCATTATTAACTAAGTCTCCTTTGGACGTTTCAATTTCGTCTTTTTTGAGGCAGAATCTTCCCCCAAGTTATTTTCTTTAAGTTTCGATTCTGCTGCCAGCGCACGCTGCTTCCAATGCTCTCGTGATGTGGACAAGTCTCTTACTTTTATTTCTAAAGTCCTAATTTTTTTCTGTTTTTCCAAGGATTTCTCTCTCCAGCTATCCCGACCTTTCTTAAACAATCGTGCTAATCTACTAACTGGACTTTTAAACTCCTGCATTTGCTTTTACTATCCAAGATTGTCAACGACATTATTCTCGCATGAAATAATTTCATTGAAAAACTATCAAAGTTAACAGCCTAGACTAATACCCATAGCTCCGGGAGAGAGTTCCGAAGTTCCGGGGAATGCGCTCGGAGCGCTCGGTGTCGAGCGGAGTAACTATTTCTCCCGCTACCGTATTCTCTATAAAAATCTGGGTAGCTCTTCGTGGCACTTCGTTTACATAATCCTTTACCACACTAGCTTTTAGGAGTCCAAAGCTCGCTCATTGGGGTGGAAATTTGGGCGAGATTATGTCAAAACGTCTGCTCCTGTTTAAGAGTAAATCTCGCCCAAAGAGCCAGCGGTTCATGACCTCTGGTCACGCCTACGGCTACCCAGATAGAAGAGCGAACAGTTCAACCCCGTAACCGCGTCTCCCGACTCCCAGAGAGCCGAGTCCCAATATAATCAGAACAGTATTGGGAGCTTCACGGGGCGTTTTCCGCTTTTGCGGCGTTGCTGCTCCCACCCCTAAAGGGCAATTACAAGAGCGTTTTCCTTGATTAATTTTTAAATCCTAACAAAGGGAATGCTTTTGCTATTGCTTCCTTGAAATTTTTAGTCCAACCGATTGTACGACCTTCTACGGATAATTTACCTGCTGTCATCGCATCCGAGAAAGTTAGATTATTCTCATCAATAAAATCAAATGCATGTTCTATTAGTTCGGGCATAATTATTTCACACATGCAATTTCCCTCTGCAAACATTCTACGCCGAATTGCTGAATCGTTATATCGTCTAAAATGTTGTTCCTCTCCATAAAAAGCGTTCTTAACAATCAAATAATCTACGCTCGAACCAGCAACTTTATAAAGAGATTCTAATTGAGTTACACAATCAAAGACTCTGC
>JBCBHT010000538.1:0-2710 GCA_038525335.1 Cyanobacteria bacterium J06621_15
AAACCGCAGAGGACGCGAAGAGCGCAGAGGGAAGAAATTATAGAGAAGTAATTAATTAAAATCCGGGGTTATAAAGTCCATCACGCTGCTGAATTTGTTCGATAGCTTCACAAAAAAAAGTTTTATCTCTAGCTTTGATTTGAATGTTCCACAACTGCGGAACATTTTTCAAACTGCCAAATCTTCCCAACGTGATACTAGCGAAGCTATCTAAACAAGTATCTGTAGGTAGAGGTTCAAAAATCGCTTCTATTGCTGAATCACTACCTATTTTTCCCAGAGCTTCCACTATAGTTTCTAGAACTGGGTCGAAATCACAACCACCGCTAGGTTTTAACATCGCTTGACGCAAAGCTACTACAGATTTTTCTCCACCAATAATTCCCAAAGCACGAGCTGCTTTATCGCAAACTATATAATTTTCGTCTTTTAATAAAACATCAATTATTGCAGTTTCTGCTGATTCACCACCGATACTTCCTAAAGTACGAATTATTAAAACCCTAGTGCTAGGGTTTTTTTCATTTTTGATAATTTCGATGATTGTTGAAATAGGTATCGGATTTCGATTTTCTTCCAATCCACGAATAATAGTTTCTCTAGCACTAGGGTTTTCTCTCCAGCAACCATTTGAATCAGTAACTCAATATTCGACTCCGGACCGAACCGACTCAAACCACGAATCAAATTTTCCCTAGCGCTAGGGTTTTTATCCAGCAATATTGAAACTAGTAATTCCGTTGAATTCTTATTCCCGATTATCTTTAATAACCTTGCTAAATCAGCTTGAATATTCTGCTTCCCATCCTCAAAAGCTTGAATTAAATCTTCTAAAATCGACTCGTCAACAATTCTTTCCAAAACCACTGCGATTCTTCGACGTATTTCTTCATCGTTGTCATCAAGGACTTTTACTAATGCGATCGCCAAATTATTTCTTTGATTTTCTAAAAATTGATTGACAGTTTCTTCTACCGTGTCAACCGGTGAAATAATATGTCCAACAGCAAAAACAACTTCCTGACGAACTTGAACATCGTTATCGTGAAGCAATGGAATTAAAGCTGATAAAGTACGTTGTTCGGGAATATTTTTTAATCCATAAACAGCAGTTCGACGTACATTCGCATCATGATGATTTAAAAACGAAAATAAAAGATTGATTCCTATTTGATTTCCCATTCGTACCAAAGCAGCAGCACAACTTCTACTTACCCAGTAATCTTCATCAAGTAAAAAGTGAATTAACGCTTCTATCGCAACTTCTCCACCGATTTTTTCTAAACCGCGAATAGCATCTTCAGCAATAGAATTTTTTTCATCATCCAAAGCTGCGATTAAAGTTTCGAGAGCTAAATCCGAACCAATTTCTTTTAAACTACAAATTGCTTGACCGCGAATTTCTTCATCTTCATTTTTTGATGCTTCAATTAACGCTGCTATCGCAATCTCATCGTCAAGATTTCCTAGATTTATCAAAGCAGCTTGTCTGACTGATTTTCGCTCATCCGATAAAGCTTCAATTAATAAACGAGTTGCCGATTCTCCACTAAATTTTCCTAAAACATAAGCTGTTTGTGTACTTAAATTTTCATAATCACGAGCTTGATAAAATAATTCTTTTTCGGGTGCTTCTTCAATTTCACCCTTAAAAAATCTCTCCATATCAACTGTTGCACGAATCAATTCCTCTTCTTGATTTAACCTTCTTGATAAAAAAGGAATTGCGAACTCGGATTTCGTTCTACCTAATAATTCAATTTTTCAATTATCCAATATTTCTAAATTCTTAATCCAACTCACAGTAATTTATTGCAATTCCAATTTAACTCTACCAGCCAAAAAAGCACCTAACATCAAATCAACATCGAAACCCAACTTCACCATCCGTAAAGCTTCATTATCATCAATTAACGGTAGTATTGAAGCAATTTTATCCGTCCATTCAAGATGATTAAGATAATCTCTTTGAATTTGCTCGTCATTCAATTGTGAAAGTTGATAAATAAGAGATTGATGATTATTATTTGACTGCATATTTATAGAGGATTATTAACAAAACTCTGGATTATATAATTGACGTTGCTGCTGGATTTTTTCGATAGCAGAATACAGGTTATCCGTAGCAAAACTGCTGTTTGTTTAACTCAAATATTTTTATTTTATAAAGTTTCAAAGTGTTTTGTCATTGTTGGTTTTTTTGTAATTCTTTGACAAAACTTTTTATATTTTAGAATTGAACTATGATTAGATTAGCGTAGCGGCGTAGAGGCAGGCTTTAGTATTTAAGGTTTTAACAAATCAATTTCCTAGCCTGTCTCTACGCAATCTAATCAAGCGCAGCGTTAGTTCAATTCGCGGTACCAACTAGTCAATGTGCATCTCGTCTTTTTCTATTTGATGAGTATTTATCATATTTTTAGCATATTAAGTACTGAATAACCATAATTTTTCAAATTAATTGTCGAAATATTAAAATAAAAAATGGTGCATCATGCTATTAAAAAAAGTTGTTTTCATTAGATAAAATTTTGCCGCTTCACACACCCTAAAATTATAAATAATGTTATTCTAAAGTTGATTTTATTTATTTAAATTGAAAAATGGTGAGTGACGCTATCAATAAAAGTTATTTTAAACTAGATAAATAGTCGCAGCATCACACATATTACAAATTTATCAAAAGTGTTATCTAACCTTTCAAAAACCT
>JBCBHT010000539.1:0-2696 GCA_038525335.1 Cyanobacteria bacterium J06621_15
ATTGTGAAGAACCAAATAAGGGAGGTACAACCACTTTCTAGTTTAACTAATTTAAACTCTCTTGGTCTTTCAGAGAATCAAATAAGTAACGTGAAACCGCTTTCTAGTTTAACTAATTTAATTTTCCTTAGTATTTCAGAAAATAATATAAGCGATATAAAACCACTTTCTGGTTTAGCTAATTTATATTCTATTAATTTTTCAGAAAATAATATAAGCGACATAAAACCACTTTCTGGTTTAACTAATTTAAATTACCTTATGCTTTCAGAGAATCAAATAAGTGATATAAAACCACTCTCTAGTTTAACTAATTTAAATCGTATTTTTATTGAAAATAATAAAATAAGCGATGTTGAACCGCTTTCTGGCTTAACTAAGTTGATTTACCTTAGACTTTCAGGAAATCAAATAAATGACGTAAAATCGCTTTCTAATTTAACCAACTTAAATGAATTAAATCTTGCAGGAAATCCAATCAAGGATAAAACCTGTCCTTTTGAGAAAAAGTCTGTATGCAAATTTTAGTTATATCTTAAAATTAATCGTTTCACCGCAACATCAATATTAAAATTTCAAATTGCGGTGAAAAAATATAAACTTAAACCGAATAAACAAGCTGAACTGATTCCAACCAATTTTCCCAAACTTCCACAGCTTTTTCTTGTAAAAGATGACCATATTTAACGGTATCGCTACGTAATTGCTCAACACTGACACCGGGAGTAGAATTAATTTCACCAGCATGACCGATAAACCAACGCTCCATTCCGATTTGAGTTACTTCTGGATGGAATTGCAGACCCATGCTATTACCATAGGAAAATGCTTGGTTTTCATACAGGGAACTTGAAGCCAAACGAGTCGCATTTTGTGGTAAATCAAAGGTATCACCATGCCAATGAAGCACGGGGGTATTTTCTACATCCAAGTTAGCCAAAGGAGAATTCTTACCTGCTTCACTTAAAGTAATGTTAGACCAGCCAATTTCCTTTTCTCCTCCAGGATAAACTCTCGCTCCCAAAGCTCTAGCCATCAATTGAGAACCCAAACAAATACCAAGTGTAGGTAAATCAGCTTTTAAACGTTGTTCTAATATACGTAATTCATCGATTAAAAAAGGATAATCCTGTTCGTCATAAGCACCAATTGGACCTCCCAAAATAATTAACATATCTTCAGTAGGAGAAATGCTGGTTAAATCATCCACTCCAGCTTCCAAATATTTAATTGCATAACCTTGTCTTTTCAATGCTATTTCGAGAGTACCTAAATCTTCAAAAGCTATATGTCTAATAACTGTTGCGGTTTTCATAACTAAAATTTACTCCAAAGTGATTGTTTTTAATTCAAAATAATTTTTTCGTGGACTTGATAAATTAAGAGATTAATTGATAATCAGCAAATATTTGAAAAGCTCCAGAGACTTCAAATACACCAGCTTTTTCAAACATTCTCAAAGTTGGACTAGCCGCTTGTTTGACACCAGCAGCAACTTCATTGGGAACAAAAACTTCTTGCAAAATACCTTTTGCTTCAATATCGCTAAAGTTTAGAGATTTCAAAACATTGTATTCCACATCATAATCGGGACCCAAGAAAGCCCAAACCAGACGGGGTAAAATCTTAATCATTTCCTGCTTTTCTAAAGATGATAGATTTTGCCATAATAAAGGGAATAAAGCTTGAAAATAAGCTCCGTGTAATGCTTCATCTGCTGCATGGTCGCCAATTACATCTCTGACAACGTTAGCTACTTTTGGGTCGCTGGGAACTTGTTTTAATACCTTTGTTACGAGGGTTTCGGAAATAGTTACAAAAAATAGTTTTATTAAATCTGGTGATAATATTGTTTGATTTTCAG
Organism: Cyanobacteria bacterium J06621_15; assembly: GCA_038525335.1. Taxonomy (GTDB): domain Bacteria; phylum Cyanobacteriota; class Cyanobacteriia; order Cyanobacteriales; family Nostocaceae; genus Rivularia. The sequence continues at coordinate 1,865 of JBCBHT010000539.1, forward strand.
CAATAATAGTTTCAATAACTTTCTCAAAAATCGGACGACCGAGAACGGAATCACCCAACGAAAATGTTTCAATTACCTGAGTAGAGAAAAGCTCTACAAATAAAGCATGACCTCCCTCATCACAATATATTTTTAAAGCATCATTACGCTGTTGGACATTTAAATCAATCGGCGCACTTCCTAGAGATAAAACACTACAAACAGGATTAACATGGTTTAATTCTAAGAGTGTAGTAAATTGTAGATGCGCTAAAAGACGATAAGCAAGAACGGTCATCCAGAGATTATTGTCTTGAGAAATAGCAGAATGATTTGCTAAAGGAACTAAGTTTGGAGAGAAAGGTAAACCAACAATTTCATCTTGACGCATTGGTTTGCTTCTAATCCAACTTTTCTCATTCCAACGACTAAATAATTTAGATTCTTGCTCGGAAGAAATTACGTTTACTGCTGCTTGCTGTCCGTTCATGATTTAAACTCCTCTTTGCTTCGTCTTTGTTTGTTCTGTACTTATTATTGACCGGGAATCTAAATCTTAAATTAGCTTAGTCTGAAATGTTTATTTGGAATTGCTGAAACTTTAATGAGAAAATTTTATTAAATTCTCAGCAATTATTAATCAACGAGAAAACTATGTCCTCCGGACACGCTACATTAGCGTTCACGCGGCTAGGGTCGCTACCTTAGGTATTTATTGCGTGCGGCTCCGTTCATAGCGCTAAATATGCTGCATAAGTACCTAGTACCGCTTCGCGGAAGTAAGAAGTAAGAAGTAAGAAGTTTGATTTTATCGGCTTTTTAGCCATTTTCAATGGTTGCTTTATTTACGCCG
>JBCBHT010000540.1:0-2690 GCA_038525335.1 Cyanobacteria bacterium J06621_15
AGGAAGTACAGCATCAAGTATTTTGTTTGCAGATGGATTTAACTATAGCGCTATAGATTAACAGCAAGAACCGATATTAATAGTGAGTGTACCTTTGGGTTTGCAGATGGGGAGTAATCCCGGTGATATTCAAGTTAATGGAAACGGACATCAGTTAACAGGAGGATTATTTTTCCCTGCAATTAGAGACAATACCCAATCAACTTTACAGGTGAATTCTGGAAATTATATTGCATTAGTTGCAGGGAAGATAAATTTGAATGGTGGTGTTTTAACTGCTGAAAACGGCAGAATTGAACTAGGTAGCGTACAAACAGGAACAGTTGCCATTAATTCGCAGAATTTTGGGCTAAATTACGACAATGTTGAAAAATTTGGAGATATTCAACTTACCCAACAGTCTTTATTAGATGCAAGTGGTTTAACAAGTCGTGGGATTCAGTTACAGGGACAAAATATTAGCTTTAAAGATGGTTCTACAGGTTTAATTCAAACTGTAGGAAGCGAAGCACCAAGCGGTTTTAAAGTTAGTGCAGCAGGTTATTTAGAACTTGCTGGAGATGTGAGGATAGCCCCAGACAGAGAAGGTATTACAGGAGTTATTTCTAGTCACTTAATGTCTGAAACTCTAGGTAAGCGGAAAGGTGCTGATATTGATGTTTCAGCTGGGGATTTAGGTCTAAATGACGGAGGTATTTTTATGGCAAGAACCTATGGTGCTGCTTCTGGAGGTGATATTAATGTCAATGTTACAGGAAATATTCAAATCAATCGTACAGCACTGCTGAACCCGAGTATTCCTAGTGGAATTAGCACAACTACTTTTAACTCTGGGAAATCTGGCAATATAAATGTTACTGCATCAAATATAGAAATTACAGATGGTGCTTTAATTAATGCTATCAATTTTGGAACAGGGGATAGTGGAAATGTAAATATTAATGTTTCCGGAACTTTAGCAATCAAGGGTATTGATACAAGAATTCTATCTCCTTCTAATATTGGTTCGACCGCATTTCGAGAAGGTAATGGTGGTTCTTTAAATTTGAATACATCTAGGCTAATTTTAGAAGACAATGCAACCGTTAACACATCAACTCTCAATAGTGGTAACGGTGGCAAAATAACAATAAATGCTTCAGAATCTATTGAAGTAATGGATAGTACCGTAAATGGCGAACTAACGAGTAATATTAGTGCATCAGCTGAAATTTTTCCGCTAGCTTTTCGTCAAAGACTTGGACTTCCAGATATCCCTAGTGGAGATGCTGGCAGTTTAACTATCAATACTCCCAAATTACAAGTAGACAATGGAGGAGAAGTTTCTGTCAATAATCAAGGATTGGGAAACGGTGGGAGTTTAGATATCAATACAAATTCTTTAGAACTTAGCAACGAGGGTAAATTAATTGCTAATACAGCATCTGGTGAAGGTGGAAATATCGATTTGAATTTACAAGATTCATTAATAATGCGTCATGGTAGTGCAATTAATACTGAATCTTTAGGTACTGGTAATGGTGGAAATATCAATATTAATTCACCCATAATCGCTGGTTTTGAAAATAGCGATATTATTGCCAATGCAGTTGAAGGAAATGGTGGTAATATCGATATTACTACTCAAGGTATTTTCGGTTTAAAATTTCGCGAACAAGTTACTGAAGAAAGCGATATTACAGCAAGTTCTCAATTTGGTGTTAACGGTAGGGTAGAAATCAACAATGTTAACATTGACCCCAACTCTGGTTTAGTTGAATTACCCGCAGAATTAACCGATTCATCCCAACAAATTGCTCAAGGGTGTTCTTCTGGTAGTAATAATAGTTTTGTCGTTACAGGAAAAGGTGGAATTCCACAAAATCCACAACAATATATAAATTCAAATCAATATTGGTCGGATATTCGCGATTTATCTGTATCTCATAAAGTTAATAATAATAGCTCTGAAATTACAAGCATTAATCAGAAATCAACAATTGTAGAAGCAACTGGTTTTATCCGTAATTCAAAAGGAGAAATTGAACTTGCTGCGGCTCAAAATCAACCTTTGAATACAAAACAAATAACTAACTGTAGCGGGAAAAATACGTAATAACACTAAATTTTTTTTAATTTTGTTAGTAGAAAAATAAATCAGGGAAAGATAACTTCAGAAATCAATCGAAAATTCTCATTAAAAATTCACATATAGCACTTTTGTGTTGGGTAAACACCTAAAACAATCCTTTCCTTAATAAAGAGAGAGTCGAAGACATACTACGGCTCCCCTCTCCTTGATAAGGAGAGGGGTTGGGGAGCCACTGCGTTGCGCGGGTTCCCCGCGTTGTAGCAAGTGAAGCAGCGCGGTCTTGGGGGTTTCCCCCATGAGCGACTGCTGAACCCGAAGGGTGGCGTGGTGAGGTTTATCTGTAAACAGTTATCAAAATTAAAAAATATGATTTATCTTTTTCAAAAACGTCGTTGGCTGTATATCAGTCTCAGCTTTTTAAGTTTATGTTTAGCTTTACTATTACCTTTATTTTGGAATATTAATTCTGTTATTGCTTATGAAGAAAATTCTTCAAATATAGCTGTAAAAAAAGCAGAATCTGTAAATATAAATCCATTAGAACAAGGAAGAAATCTTTATCGTCAAGGACGCTTTGCAGAAGCTGCTAATGTTTGGCAGACCGGTGCTAAACAATATC